>CAZZFQ010000054.1:0-2047 GCA_964653695.1 uncultured Candidatus Bathyarchaeia archaeon
CAGTCTTGAGGATGCGGGCGTGCAATACTACTTAACTCTCACTTCTGAGTGCAATCTAAGATGCAAATACTGCTACGAGAAATGTTGCAATGATTTCGGAGCCGGCCTTCAATTCCCCAACATAGACTACTCAGTTCCAAGTTCGGCGAAATATGACGTAGTTGACCTAGAGAGGTTTCTGGCGAGGGATCCAGAGCCCTCTGTCATATTCTACGGCGGCGAGCCGCTGCTCCGAATCGGCCTTCTTGAAAAGATCATGCGCACCGTACCTGCCAAGAAGTTCATTTTGCAAACAAACGGTATGCTTCTTCATCGGTTGGATTCAGAATACGTCAATAAGCTTGACACCATCCTGGTGTCCATAGATGGAGACCGAGAACTAACCGACTATTACCGAGGAAAAGGCGTCTACGAACAAGTGATCAAAAACCTCAGACAACTTCCCGATAGAGGATTCGTTGGAGAAGCGATCGCCAGAATGACAGTAGGAAGAGAGACGAGAATCGATCATGCCGCTCGTTCCCTAATCTTCAATGAAGATCTATTTGACTCCATTCACTGGCAGCTCGATGCGCTCTTCTGGCACAATGACTACGACAAAGATGGATTCTCTAGATGGGCAGAGGCCCAGTACATCCCTGAGGTTAGAAATCTCATCGAACTATGGGTGAGGCATATGAAGGATCACAGAGAGGTTCTTCGGATTTATCCGTTCGTCGGGATCATGCGATCGTTGCTTCTGAACGAACCGTCGAAGCTAAGATGCGGAGCAGGATGGACGATGTTCAACATTCAGACGGACGGAAACATTACGCCCTGCCCTGTGATGTCGGGCATGAAGGACTTCTATCTCGGCAATATCGAACACACAGACCCAAGCGACTTGACATCTCGAGCGGTGCTTGTCTCTGAGCCGTGTACTGACTGCGCAGTATACTCTATTTGCGGTGGAAGATGTCTCTACGCAAACGTCACGAAGCTGTGGGGAGAAGAGGGATTTCGTCTAGTTTGTTCCACCGTGGAGGACCTGATTGATGCCCTCAGATCTACAATGGCCACGATTCGGCGCTTCGTATCCGAAGGCACGGTTCTGCTGGGAGACTTTGACCATCCTATGTACAACAGTTGTGAGATAATACCCTAACATATTCTATCGTGATCATGCCCACGAGCAAAGCTATGAAAGCCACGCCATCAGCATAAGTATCTCACAGAACGATTAGATCTTGAGGAAGGCAAGTTGGACAGAGAGAAGGATCATGTACTCCTTTCCTCCCTACCAGAAGAGAAACTGATCGATTTGCTCTTCATGCACATCAGGAACATATTCCGGGTCGATGGTCTATACTTCTTGGGGATAGAGAAGAAGTTTGGAACCGAGGTCGCAACAGAGATCGATAGATCCTGCTGGAAGACAATGGCGGCGATAGAGGCACGTGAGATTGGACGATTCTTGGGAAGATCCCAGTTCCTCATACCAGAGATCATGGAGGCTCTTCAACTGACAAGCTGGTCGCTCGACCAAAGGCATAAGGAAGTTGAAGTCAACCAAGCCAAGGGAGTGTTTCGAGTCGTAAACTGCGACACCCAACTGACAAGAAGACGGAAAGGTTTGCCGGAATTTCCATGCAAGCAAGTCCGGTATGAATACTTGAAGGCGTTTGCGCAGGAACTCAACCCTCAAGTTGATGTTCTATGTCATGTATGTCCACCGGACAGGCATTCTGAAGAGCTTTGGTGCGAGTGGGAGTTCAGGTCGAAGCAGTAGCCTAGAATGTCTGAGTGCTTTATTGGAAGATTGTCGGATGAAGTACATATTATTGAAGCCCACAGGCGAAGTGGCAGTCGAAGAGTCCTCTCCACCTGTTCTGAAGAAGGGCGACATCTTGGTGGAGATGAAGGCTTGTGGGCTTTGTGGAACAGATCTTGAAAAGATGCAGGGGCGATACCTTGCCTCTCAACCTGTGCTTGGACATGAAGCTTCTGGCGTAGTGTCTGAAGTCGGCGAGGATGTTGAAGGTTTCAAGGTCGGAGATAGGGTGTTTCC
>CAZZFQ010000054.1:2147-9877 GCA_964653695.1 uncultured Candidatus Bathyarchaeia archaeon
ATGGTAAGCGACATCAATGTGACTAGACTTGAATTCGCTGAGCGCTTGGGGGCATCGTTGGTCTATGATGCGGCAAATATGAATGTCTCTTTGAAGATCAAGGAACAAACTGGAGGAATGGGAGCTGACTTGGTGGTCGTGGCTTCAGGGAGTTCTGTAGCCTTAGCGCAAGCGTTGAACGCAGTAAGGAAAGGCGGAAAGGTCTGCCTGTTCGGGGTGCCTGCAAAGGGCAGCAGGCTGGACCACGACCTCAGCGACATATTCAACTCTGAAATCTCTATCATAACAAGCAACGCCGCTACGGAAGTCGAGAGCAAGGCCGCTCTGAAGCTAATGGAAGAGCACAAATTGAACCTAGCCTCCTTGATAACCCATAGATTCAAGATAAGTGATTTCGAGATGGCTGTAGAGACGGCTTTCGAAGGAAATTGCGGGAAGATCATCATCACACCATAGCCCCCTGAATGGATCGGTTTCGAGAGTGGGGAACATGGCCATTGGCCACTCACGTCGGTTTCGGTTTGAATAAAGATAGGTAGCTTTGTCCGAAGATTATCGACCAAGATGGATTATTCAGGTACTGATTCAAAAGCGTGGAAGGTGCAAGCGCGGAACCATTCCGACCAATTGAATCAACAAAAAGGACCCGCTAGGCTTAACTAGCCGGGTATATGCCTTCTCTTTCCGCTGGAAGAGATCGTAACCTTGGATTGGGGAATGAAGAATCGCCTCTCACGTATCATTAGGCCCAGTACCGGCCGCACGGTTATGTTGGCCGTGGATCACGGGTATTTTCAAGGTCCGACGACAGGGCTGGAGAATCCTAGAAGGGCCATAGAGCCACTCATTCCGTACGCTGACAGTCTCATGCTTACACGAGGCGTTTTGCGTACTTCGGTAGAAGCCCAGTGCAATGTGCCAGTCGTCCTCAGAGTATCGGGCGGTACAAGTATCCTCAAAGAACTATCCAACGAAGGTATCATCACTTCAGTTGAAGAGGCCATTCGCCTCAACGCCGCGGCGTTGGCTCTATCGATCTATGTAGGTTCCGAGTATGAACGGCAAACCCTGCTGAACTTATCGAAATTGGTAAACATGGGAGAGCGCTACGGGATCCCTGTGTTAGCCGTGACTGCCGTTGGCAGAGAAATGACCCGTGATGCCCGATACCTAGCCCTTTCCTGTCGAATCGCCGCGGAGCTGGGCGCACATTTCGTAAAGACCTACTATTGTGAAGATTTCGAGAAGGTTGTTGACGGTTGCCCTGTGCCAGTAGTCATAGCCGGAGGAAAGAAGATTCCAGAGCGTGACGCGCTACAGCTCGCATACAACGCTGTTCACGCAGGGGCAGTGGGAGTGGACATGGGAAGGAACATCTTCCAATCCGAATCTCCAGTAAGCATGATCAGAGCTGTACGCAGTATCGTACATGAAAATTCATCCGCCGATGAAGCATATGACTTGTTGTGTAAAGTGAGAAATGAATCGGTTCACACCGCTTCAGTCTGATTTGTGGTTGTCGGTGCATTAGGCAGCTGAGACCCCGTCAGTCTCTCCTAAATCGGCCAGTTACCGTTTCAATTCTTTTTTCACAATTCACGCAGATCCGTCTCGTTTGGCAGTTGAAATGTTTGAACTCATCAGGTCGTCCTCCAAGAATCTCACAGTTGATTCGTAATGGTTATCTCCTAGAAGTATGCATCACGGCCGCATGTTCGGTGTCGAGATAAACAGAGATGTGAAGGTCACTTTGCATCGCTTCGTCGATTACTTCAAAGGCTTCGAGAAGATTCAGGCAGTTCGAGAGATCCTTGGCGAAGATACAGAGAGAACTCTCAACAATCTGAAAGTTGAGTTCTACTCTTCAAGGCGTGGCTACATGGGAGTCAGCGACCAAGATGGTCACATCCTAATCAGCGCTCACTACCTTAGGAACGGCGACGAAAGAGACCTATATCTAGACATAATTCACGAACTGGTTCACGTGAAACAGTTTCTAGAAGGAAAAGAGCTCTTCGAGAATAGGTGGGAATATGTTGACAGGCCCACGGAGGTAGAAGCCTATCAGCACGCAGTCAAGGAAGCGCGAAGACTTGGAATGACAGAGAAGGAGATCTACGGATATCTCAAGACTGAATGGATGAGTGAAGACGACCTGAATAAGCTTGCAGACGCTGTCGGAGTGAAAGTTCAGCTCTAGCTTCTACACTCGTATTAGCAGATTAGACTCGCGCACACCGATACAGGATCTTTCCGCATGAACTGAAATCCAGACAGCAATCTTTGATTCAATGCAACTTGCGAGATCTAAATCGGTTTTCCGCATACCATTTACAGAAGTTCCTCAATCGGCAGACATCGCATCTAGGCCCAATTGGCTTGCAGATCGTCTTACCGAACCGAACCATAAGTTCGTTTACCTCTATCCAGAGCTTTCTATCAAAATACCGCATAAGCTGGTCTTCTGTCTGCACAGGCGTCTTACTCTTGACTATACCCAGTCGATTGGAGATTCTGTGGACGTGAGTGTCGACTGGGATTGCAGGTTCGCCAAAGCCGTATACCAAGACGCAGTTCGCAGTTTTCCTCCCAACCAATGGGAGTTCCAGTAGGCTTTCCAAGTCTCTGGGTACGTTTCCTCCGTGTTGTTTCATGATAGCCCTAGCCACTTCTTTGATCTTCTTGGCCTTGACATGGTAGAAGCCTGCCGGACGAATCAAACGTTCCACAGTTCTTAAGGGAGCCTTGGCTAAGGCTTTTGCTGAGGGAAATCTAGCAAAGAGCAGTTTGGTAGCGCGGCTTGTGTTCTCATCTCTTGTTCTCTGGGAGAGAATGGTTGCGATGAGAATCTTGAAGGGATCTCTTTTCCTATAGCTGGCAACTTGTCTCAGAGTGGTCTTGACCTCACGCGTTCCGTAAACCATCATTCTGAGTTCGCAAATTAGCTGATCCGCGCTGAGTTTCAAGCAGTGTGCCCTCTCAGTATTGTATCAAAGAAATACTGTCTTGAGCTATTAGTGCGTTCTCGCTGCCTTCCCTCCGATTGTGCAGGATAACATAGATTTTTATGAATCCCAATCGTTGGCTGAGATAAGTGGCTTGTTAAGAGTTGACTGGCAGAAGCCTAACACCCAAGCGAATACGAGTCAAGAGAGCAATCGGCCCGCTAGTGTTCTTAGTAATCCTATTTGTTTCCCTCTTAATAGCTACCACAGCAACATTCGTATTTCGCTTCGGTTTGTTCCACTCGCTGGACGTACTAGACGCCTATTGGTCTGTCTCAGGCCAAAGAGTCCAACAGGCGAGAGTCGGAGAACTAGTGACAGGCTATGTCGTACTGCAATCTTGGCAAAGGTTCGAGGGTGACATTGTGCTACGCATCAGAGCTGACATCAGGCTGTGGCTTGATAAGGATGTTGTCACACAAAGGTTCGTCGTGGCCCTTCGGTCAGGCGAAAAAAGAGAGTTCACGTTGGATTTCAAGCCTGCTCAAGCTTCGGCTGGCGATGTCAGTGGGTACTTCATCGAAGTCGACTTTGGTTTCTTTCAGCCGAAGTGGACCATGCCCACCTCCTATCCGCCCAGGCTCATAGTGACCGCCTAACGGATCGTCCAAGACGCATCCAGCTACGACACGAAAGGTGTGGGTCCCATAGGTGGCGAGCTATCGTTTTTTTTGACCAGTTTCGACTCGTAAATGATAAAGACTCCCCACCCCAAAAACTTTCTAGCCCAACGAAGGTAAACGTCGCGGTCTTTTCGCATTGTTGCCCCGAATCCGCTGACATCTGGGTCCTCGGGATTCTCTCTGACCCATTGTTCCACATTCCTCCAATGGGCGGCTTCATAGTTGTCCCAGTCGTCCTCGCTGGCGAGAACCATACCTGTCAGCTCCATGCCGTTATCTTCAACGCGTTTCAAGGTGCCTGCCAAGTCGCGAAAATCCATTCTGAGATCCTGCTCGCTTAAAGCCCGCTTGTATTCTTCTGGCAAAGGTAGTTGACGCCAAAATGGCTCACCAACTATCAGTGACCCTCTTTCCCTCAGACCTGGTCGCATGAATTGCACAGTGCCATCGAAGTCACCTCGAATCCAAGTTGCGCCAATACAGCAGATCGCATCAAAGGAAGCAGGCTGTATTGCATATTCTCCCGCGTCCCCTTTGACAAACTGGATTCGATCTTCAACATTGAATTCCTCAGCTCTCGATTTGGCAACAGCAAGAAAGACCTCAGAGTGGTCGACTCCGATGCCAGTCACTCCAAAACGTTTCGCCCATTGACATAGCATCTCTCCCTTCCCACACGCTAGGTCCAGAACGTGCATACCTCTTCTAAGTTGAGCAACATAGCCCACCCTGACCAGCTTTCTAAGGCTAAACGGGTTAAGTATGCGCAGGTCTCGTTCAGCAATTTCATAGTAGCGAAGCGGCAATGCCCTTAGACACCCCAATTCTCACATCGAGTGTACGGCCTGTGACTCCATACTTTATTGACGTTTTTGCCGGTGGCGTCTCCAGCGCATCCTTGGCCCTTAACAGAATGCCGAGCTCACAACGCTCAGTTTATTGGCGCAGTCATTGTATCCGTAGTGAGCAAAGCGATGTCATGCGAACGTGGATTGCAGGGCGATATCCAGCGTCGCTGCCTGCCTATGGTTTGGAGGAAGACTCGGAGTCCGCATCGTTACACAACCACTATGTTGGTAACGGGGTTTCAGGTCTGAAATGGATCCGATTGTCGACGGCTTGGTGACTGCGTTCCGACTGCTCATATCGGGTGATCCTGAGGTCTATGGCATAGTGCTGCTCTCGCTGGTGGTTTCAGGGGTTGCAGTACTTGTCGGAGCTGTAACTGGGATTCCGTTCGGTGCGTTCATCGCTTTGAGGAGTTTCATGGGCAAGCGGGCCTTGCTGAGCCTCCTGAACACTTTGACCGGGTTACCCCCAGTCGTTGTGGGATTGCTCGTCTATCTGATGCTTTCGTCTTCGGGGCCTTTAGGTCCTTTGCAGCTTCTGTATACTCCTCAAGCCATGGTGATCGCCCAACTGATAATGGCATTTCCCATAATCGCAAGTGTGACAGCTTCTACAGTTGGCTCAGTCGACAGGAAGCTGAGGCTCAGAGCCCTCTCCTTGGGCGCAGACAGCTCGCAGCTGACGGTTACAATGTTGAGAGAGGCGCGGACAGGCGTGTTCACTGGGATAGTATTGTCGTTCGGGGCCGCGATATCTGAGGTTGGTGCGGTCATGATCGTGGGTGGCAACATGCGCTGGTTTACACGGACACTTACCACGGCCGTTGTCTTAGAGACTGAGCTCGGTCAGTTCGGAATGGCTCTGGCGCTGGGCATAATCCTCCTCATACTCTCTTTCCTGATTAATGTGGCTTTGACGCGCTTGCAGTGGGGCGGCGTCAGAAGATGACCTGTATCGTTGAGACTTCGAATCTTGGCAAGAAGTACGGTACAACCAGGGCACTTGAGGATGTATCCCTTAATGTGGATAATGGAGATTTCCTTGCCATTATTGGTCCGAGTGGCAGCGGAAAGAGCACGCTACTGCGCCTAATGGGCCTGATAGAACCTCCATCATCTGGCAAGATCGTCTTCAAGGGAAGTGACGCATCATCCGCCTCCGAAGAAAAGCGACTGGAATTTCGTCGTGAGATAGGCATGGTCTTTCAGGACGCTATTCTCTTTAACACAACTGTTTACAAGAACATTGCCTACCCTCTTAAGATTAGAAGAAGACCTCAGTCTGAAGTAAACAGGCAGATCAACGAAGCTCTCGATGCTGTGGGGCTTAGAGGTCTCGAAAGCAGACATGCTTCGGAGCTATCTGGAGGAGAAGCTCAAAGGGTTTCCCTAGCGCAGGCTCTTGTATACGGCCCTGCGCTTCTCTTGTTAGATGAGCCTACGGCCAATTTGGACCCTAGAAATGCGGCCTTGATTGAGAATGTCGTATCCAGAACGAACCATGAGGAAGGAACAACAACTGTCATAGCGACACACAATATTCAGCAAGTTCAGTTTCTGGCCTCTAAAGGAGCGATACTCCGCGAGGGAAAGCTGACAGAGGAGGGAAGGATCAGCGAACTATTCGGCAGTCCTTCAGCGTTTCTTTCAAGCTTTGCACTCATTGGAAATGTTTTCAGTGGCACATCAGAGATGGCTGCCGATGGCCTAGCAATGATAGACGTAGGAGCTTCTTGGAAGATCGAGGCCACCACACGAAAGAGCGGGAAGGTTGAAGTTGTGATTAGGCCGGAAGACATAATCGTCTCAAGGGAGCCTGTGTATTCAAGCGCAAGGAACCTGCTGAAAGGGAGAGTCGTGGAAGCCCTTAGGGATGGTCAGAAGGTGCGGATAAGGGTCAATGCTGAGAAGGAGTTTCTTGTCACCATGACAACAAGGTCCTTTGAGGAGATGAAACTAGAGCCGGGATCACTAGTCTTCCTTGCATTCAAAGCATCATCTGTGAATGTGATCTGATATCTGAATCAGGCATGCGTCTAACCTTCAGCCTTTGTCGATTCCTGGCAAAGTTGCGGGTCGAGTGGAAGAGATGGAGCGGACATGATCTGGAAGTGACCGTGCGTCCCTTGGTGAGATCGGACTTTGGTTTCGCTCTAGATCTGGCAAGTCGAGAGCATTGGGACTACGATCTCATCGATCTAGAACGTCTCTTTCGACTATTTCCTGAAGGTTGCCTAGTCGCTGAATATGGGGGAGTAAGGGCTGGCTGGGTTCTGGTGAGTACGTATGAAAGCTTGGCTTGGATTGGCAGCCTCGTGGTTCAAGATCGTCTAAGAGGAAAGGGCATCGGAACAGCGCTTGTTGATCACGCTTTGAGATACGCTCGTAGACTGGGTGTGAAGACTGTAGGACTTTACTCATACAGCGAGTCAGTGGGCTTCTACCAACGCATGGGATTCAAGCGCGACCATGACTTCGAGCGTGTTGAAGGAGAGGCGGGAAAGAGCTCCCCTAGGGGTTCAATGCAACAGCCGAGATATATTGACGAGGTAGTTGAGTTAGATCGGAAATATTTCTGCGGCAATAGAAAGCTTCTGCTAGAGGCTTTGCGCGAAGAATTTCCTGATCTACTCATTACTCGCGGGGAGAAGAATACGCTCGGCTACATCGCAGGGAAGAGTTTCTCTGACGGTACCGCTGAGATTGGCCCTTGGGTCTGCAACTTAACGGACATTGAGGCGGCCGAGGAGCTATTTGCTTCTGAACTGGGGCAACTGTTCTCAAGAAGGGTAAGCTTGACGATTCCCTCTCAGAATCCAGAGGCGCATCGAATAATCAGGAAATTCGGATTTCGTATCAAGCAAACGGTTGCTCGAATGTTTGCTGGTGATCCTGCAGATCTCCCCAGGATTGGCGGAATCTATGCAGCTGGAGGCCTTGACGTCGGATAGGTCTAATCACGCAGAGTCTGCTCGCTTCGGTTCAACAAGCACTCTTTGAATGATGACCGCCAAAAGAGCGATGAGTGGCAATGCGATGAGGTAAGGCGCCTTCGGATGCCAAACCTCTGCCATGAACCCACCGATGAAAGGGCCGGGAATCCTGGCTATTGCTGTTACCGTCATCCAAGTTCCAACGGCCTCATGAATCTCATCATGCTTTGCTGCCTCAGTAATATACGCGGATGTTATCGGGCCCCAAGTTACTATAACAAGTCCAAAGAGAATAGCAGACAGGTATAGCGGATAGATCGA
>CAZZFQ010000055.1:0-6846 GCA_964653695.1 uncultured Candidatus Bathyarchaeia archaeon
CGAATTGCCCAGCTGGAAAAGTTCTATACGAAGACGTCGTTGCAGCTTGACGCTTCGAAGGAACGCTGGATAAAGATTCCTGATGAAGTTTGGGATCTCTACATTCATGTCGGGCGACCCAGGCCTCTACAGAGAGCGCTCAGGCTTGAACGCTACTTGAAGACGCCAGCTAGAATCTACTACAAGCGAGAGGATCTCTCTCCGACAGGTAGCTTCAAGATGAACACTACCCTTCCCCAAGCATATTTCGCTATGAAGGAAGGAAAGTCACGCCTCGCGGTTGAAACGGGAGCCGGACAGACTGGAACTGCATTCGCCTACTCCGCGAAGACATTCGGACTGGACTGTACAATATACTTTGTACGATTCGCATACAACCTGAAGCCTGATCGAGTGACCTACATGAAAATGCTGGGCTCGGAAGTCCTGCCGTCGCCGACTGATAGAACCGAAATAGGCAGACAGTTCCTGAAGAAGGATCCGAAGCATCAGGGGTCCTTGGGTATCGCCACAGCAGAGACTCTTCAAGATACTATGTCAAGAGAGGATACAGTCACCATGGTCGGAAGCTCAAAGAACCACGTGCTCATGACCCAATCTATCATTGGCCTGGAAACCAAGAAACAACTTGACTCAATCGATGAGAAACCAGACGTAATGATCTCATGTGTTGGGGGAGGAGGCAACTTCTACGGCCTAATCTCCGCATATCTCAAGGAACGTCTCGAAGGACGAATGAAAGACATAAGGTTCCTTGGAGCAGAATCAGCTTCCGCTCCTAGGCTGACAAAAGGGGAATACCGCTATGATTTCACGGAACCATCAAAGTCGACTCCAATGGTAAAAGTGTACACTTTAGGAGTTGACACACCTCTGCCTTTGATCAGAGCCGAGGGCATAAGGTCAAGTGCAACTGCTCCGATTCTCAGTCTCCTGAGGAGCAAAGGGATGATCGACACTCGAGTATATGCGGTCGATGAGAAAGATGTGTTCGACGCTGCGCGAACGTTTCTGCAAGTGGAAGGATTCTTGGTAGCTCCTGAGTCCGCATACGCTGTGAGAGCCGCCATCGACGAAGCGCTTGAAATGAAAAGGAGAAATGAGGAGAAGGTCATCGTTTTCAATATCAGTGGAATGGGTCACGTAGACTTCCAGGGATACCGTGAGGTACTAAAGGACATCTGAACTTCTCTATCTGCATATTCTCAACTTCCTTTGAAAGCGATCTTTTCCTTTTATTGATTGGATAGACGATCAGCGGACGCTGAATTGTGACACAAATGATAGATCATGTCAAGTATTCCTAATAACCAAGGATCGTGGAGTGTTGCGTGTTGAAGAAGTTGCTGACTAACCTCAATGTTCATCTTGAATTGGGTTTTCGGAACTCCGGTGCAGCAGTCGAGAGGCGCGATGTGGTCGTAGCGATAGATGTCTTGAGGTGTAGTTCTTCGACCGTGACTGCGCTTGCAAATGGAGCTGAGGCTGTGATACCGTCATTGACTCTCAACGAGGCACGAGCACTCGCGAAGGCTCGGGGGGCAATCTTAGCCGGCGAGAGAAAAGGCAGGAGGCCCAAAGGATTCCAGTTGGGGAACTCTCCTCTTGAGTTCAAAGAAAAAGTCGTACATAATAGAACAATTGTGCTGACGACTACAAGTGGTACCAAAGCGATCGTTCTAAGCAGAGAAGCGCGGAATGTGCTTGTCGGTTCGTTCCTTAATCTTGATGCAACGGTCAGAGTTGGGAGTCGGCTCGCCAAAGCCTCGGGCAGCGGGATATCGTTAGTAACAGCAGGTAGAGGTGGGCTCTTCTCACTGGAGGATTTTCTTTGTGCTGGAGCTATGTCTGACAAGTTGATCCGAGAAGGTGCCCGATTGGACGATGGATGCTTGGCTTCCGCCTATGCGTGGAGAGAAGCTCGACCCAACTTATTCGCCGCATTGAAAGAAGGTTTTCACGCGAAACGTCTTTGTTCATTGGGCTTTGCTCGGGATGTGGAGTTCGCTGCAAGAGTGAATCTTTTCGGTATCGCTGCAATCTTGAGAGGGGATCGAATAGTCGCAGTTAAACCATAGGTCCTGTCTGCACACGATTGGTTTCGGGCCGCCTCAGTCAAATACCTTCAAGATCACTAGGTTCACTCTTAACTCTGATAGATCATCGACGACCCGGATTTCTCTTGTATATGTCCGGAATAAAAATCGATCTGAGGTAGCGCGTTGTGCTCATGTGATGACGTTCGTCAATCCGGCCTCGCGTGCGATCTCGCATGCTTCACGGAATTCGGATCCTGTTAGTCTTCTGTTGAGTTCTGGAGTCTCGTACGCTCGCCATTCCGGTCGATATTGATCCATTAGATTGACGCGGGTTTCAGGTCCTAGGTTCCGTGAGATCCATTCTAGGATCGGTTTGGTGCAGCACGAGTTGTGTGTTGGGAGAACCAAAACCCTGATTATGAGTTCTCCAAATTTCTTCGCTGTCAAGTGGTTTTGTGTGCATACTCTCCAGTATTCTGGGGCGCTTGAGATTCGTTTGGAGCATTCGCCTGGTCCGTACTTGAAGTCAAGAAGATATACGTCAGCGAAGCCAGAGAGTAGCTGCGCCGTTTCATCGCTGTAATAGGAGTTGCTGTTCCAGACGACGGGAACGTTCTCTTTGACGCTCATGAATGCTTCTAGCCAGTGGTAGAGCCAAGGAGTCGGTTCGCCTCCGACAAGGTTGGCGTTTCGACACCCACGCTGTCTCAGATGGTCCACTATCTTGGCAAGCGACTCTGGTTGGTGCAAGTCGCCTGCTTCCATATTTTGACTGATCGTCCAGTTCTGGCAGTGTAGACATCGCATAGTGCAGCCGCAGGTGAATATCGTTCCGGAGGGAACTAGTTCGGGCTCCTCTCCCATGTGCTCGAAGAAGCTGGAGACAGTCGCGGTCGCTCCACAACCGCAGAAGCCAGTCTTGCCCCTTGTTCTGTCGGCGCCGCACTTCCTGACACAGAAGTGGCAGTGCTGCAAGATCCGTTTTGCAAGCTCAACTTTGAGACCTAGAAACGACTGAGAGAGAGCTACTGACTCGTCGAAGCTTGCCTTTCCCATGTCGATTGAATTCTCGTGGATGGGAAATTCGCTTAGAAGCTGGTTATGTCTGGCCCATAACTTCTCTGTCGATTCGCTTGTTGAGAAGTCCGCAAGGAGTCGTCTGGCAATGACAAACTTCGCTTTCTTCTTGCCTTGAAAGGTGTCAAAGTATCTTGAGAGACTTCTCTGACATTTCTCATCTCTAAGCACAGTGATCGAGTCGGGCCTCACCGCGACCCACATGTCGTCTCCGTCATCCATTTCATGATAGGTCGTCTCTGTGATGTCTGGTGGCCTTCACATTCGAAGTCTTTTGCAAGCGAGTCAGACTAGGAGCTGGATATCAATCCTGGGAATCTGGATCTTTTCCGCTCCAAGGTGCCGACGATTGGTATGGGATTCTTGCATTTCTGGCATCGGTTGTCATCTGTCAGCTGCCATCGACTGATGTCGTATCCATACCTTTCAATCAGTAGCTGCTTGCAGAAGGGGCAGTATGTGTTCTCGCTAGGGTCTCCTGGAACGTTTCCGACGTAGACGTATCGTATCCCTTCATTGATCGCTACTTCTCGGGCTTTTGCAATTGTTTCAATCGGGGTTGGAGGAACATTCGAGAACTTGTATGCCGGATAGAATCTGCTGAAGTGGAGAGGTGTGTCTGGGCCTAGAGTTCCTATGTGCCATCTTGAGAGTTCTGTGATCTCCTTCGGATCGTCATTCAGCTTTGGTATGATCAGAGTCGTCGTCTCCACATGTATGCCTCTTTTCTTCATCTCTTCGGTTGCGTCGAGAACCGGTTTGAGTTCTGCTTTGCAGTATTCTCTGTAGAATTTTTCGTTGAATCCTTTTACATCGACGTTTGCCGCGTCGATGAAGTCGGCGATTTCGTTTAAGGCTTCCAGGGTGATGTACCCATTTGTCACCAGGACGTTGAGGATTCCTTCTTTCTTCGCAAGCCTAGCCGTGTCCAACACGTATTCGTGCCAGATGATAGGCTCGTTGTACGTGTAAGAGATGGATTTGCAGCCGTATTTCTTGGCCAGCTCTACAGCTCTGGCAGGCTCCAGTTGATCAGAGAAAACGTCTCCTGGCTCGACCTGCGAGATGTGGTAGTTTTGGCACCACGGGCATTTGAAGCTGCAGCCCACAGCGGATATAGAGAAAGAGTAGCTTCCAGGCCAGAAGTGAAAAAGAGGTTTCTTCTCTATTGGATCGACAGCAGTTGAAGTGACCTCTCCATATGTTTCAGTGTAGAGCTTCCCACCTTTGTTTACTCTTGTCCTGCAGACGCCCTTGCCACCAGGCCTGATCGTGCACCTGTGCGGGCAAACTGAACATTTCACAAAGTTGTCAGCAAGAGCTTGGTAGATGGATGCCTCTTTTTCCGGCATACTACTCCGGTTCCTCCTTGTCAACATGGAAGCCGTTCCCGTTGAATCTGATTGATAGAGCTCGATTCAGTGCCCTGAAACCTCTTCCAGAGCCATCCAGTTCAATGAGGCCGCATTCCGACAGCCTTCGAAGATGAAAGTGCACCGTCATGTCAGCCAGGGTTAGGTTAAGTCTCTTCTTTAGTTGTCCTATCGAGAGCCTCGCTGGGTGGACTCTAATCAGCTCGCGTAGTATTTCGGCCCTTATTGGAAGGCTTAAGGCGTCGCATATAGCCGAGGCGTTGTCACTCTCTCTGTTGAGCAATAGAGCACCTTCTGGACTTTGAGACTGAATATAAGATCCTTATCTTATAAACGTCTCGAACGCCGACCATCAATGACAAGATCGCCTCCCAGCGAGTCTTCCGTCGAAATTTTGGGCTGGCGTCTTCTGACCAGAGAGATGTCCGAAGCCAGTCCGACAAGACGAGATTCTATGCGACATCGCAGTCGCTTAAGTTCTTGAAGTCATATTCATGCCCTATTGAGCGACTGCTGTAGCCGGTTGAACAACATTGCTAGGTCATGACGGGATGGCGGGAGAAACCGCTGCAATAGAACAGAGGCCTGCCTTGCACGGTCAGGAAATGAGCAGCCAAGAGAGATGCAGGCTCTTCTTTCTGTTGTCTGGAGAGCACCCCGCGCTTCCCAGAGCCGAGGTAGTTTCGATTCTTGAAGCAGAGCGTCTGCCGTATACCGTTGTTAGCTCGGCATATCGTCTTGTGATACTTGAGTCAAGCCTTCAGGCACTCGAGGCCGTTGGAACACGAAGCTTGATGGTGGAGTCATGTGGACGAGTGGTCTCGGAAGTTGAGAGCGAAGGGTCCATAATCAAGGGGATGTCTGAGTGCGCGTCTTTCTCAGACTTCGTGCATGAGGGAGAGAGCTTCGCGGTTCGCAGCATCAGAATTGGTGGTGCCCAGAGGGCGCTTCGAAGGGAGCAGCTTGAGAGAGATCTTGGAGAGCTGATATTGAAGGAGGGGCGGGGGCTCAAGGTCGACCTGAAAGCGCCGAAGAGAACCTTTCTAGCGATCCTATCTTCAGGAAAAGTGACGCTTGGCCTTGTCACAAATGTTAGGGAGAGGGGGGCGATAGCTCGTCGCAGGCCTAGGAAGAGACCGTATTTCCATCCATCTACGATGCCGCCCAAGCTGGCTAGGTGCATGGTGAATCTTGCAAGACCTAGGGCAGGGGAGATTCTGCTGGATCCCTTCTGCGGAGCCGGTGGGCATCTCATTGAAGCTGGGCTGATCGGATGCCGTGTCGTAGGGGTTGACGCGAAGCGGAGGATGATTCAAGGATCCGCCCGGAACTTGGCATATTTCGGTGTGAGGCCTGAGGGGCTCTTGCTTGGAGACGCGAGACATATGCCGTTCTCAAGAGTTGATTCTATTGCGACTGATCCCCCGTATGGCAGGGGCGCCTCAACACTCGGGGTCACTGCGACCAAGATACTGATGGATTTCCTGACCGAGGTTCCCAATGTTCTGGGCCGAGAGTCTTTTGTCTGTCTTGCTACCCCAGAAGAGCCGAAAGTGGCTGTTATAGTTGGAAAAGCAGGCTTCAGGGTCGTAGATAGCTATGACATATATGTGCATCGGAGCCTCACAAGGCGAGTGTTAGTCTTGAGACTTGCCTAGTGTTAGTAGGTTGGTGAGATTCCTGGAGCTGGTTTTTCTTGGCACGAGCGGAAGCATGCCTACAAGAGAGAGGAATCTGCCTTCAGTCGTAGCCAAGTATGGCTCGGAGCTTTTGATGTTTGATTGCGGAGAAGGCACGCAGAGGCAGATGGGCTTGGCGAAGCTGAGTCCCGCTAAGAAGATGAAGATTTTCATTTCGCATATGCACAGTGACCACGTTCTCGGCTTGCCGGGGCTTCTTCAATCTATGGCACTTCTTGGAAGGCAGAACAGCCTGGAGATCTTTGGACCAAGGGGGATCAGAGAATTTGTTGAGGTAGTGAATGAGACAGTTCAGTTCAACCTCACATTCCCTGTGCATATCCACGAAGTGAAGGCCGGAAAGATTGATGACGAGGAACGATATGAGATTCATGCAGCACGGGCGGACCACGTCATACCATGCATCGCATATTCTTTCACGGAGAAACCTAGGCCGGGGAAATTCCACGTTCAAATGGCCAGGAGACTTGAGGTTCCTGAGGGCCCTCTATGGAAGAGGCTCCAGATGGGGAAGACCGTGAGGGTCAAAGGGAAGAAGATTGATTCTCGCCTTGTTGTAGGTCCCTCCAAGCCCGGGACTAAGATCATCTATGCCACGGATACTCGGCCTAGCCATCGAATTGCTACGTTAGCTTCGAAGGCTGATGTTCTGATTCA
>CAZZFQ010000055.1:6946-9705 GCA_964653695.1 uncultured Candidatus Bathyarchaeia archaeon
CTCGGCCTAGCCATCGAATTGCTACGTTAGCTTCGAAGGCTGATGTTCTGATTCATGATGGAACTTTCGATAGTTCCTTGGAGGGTAGGGCGAGGCCGGATGGGCATTCCACTGCGGCGGAGGCTGCGAAGGTTGCCAAAGCGGCAAATGTACGAAAGCTCGTGCTGACTCATATCAGCGCTAGGTATAGGGATCCTTCAGTTCTGCTCAAGGAGGCAAGGAGGATATTTCGGAATACGGTTGTGGCTCGTGACCTCATGATTATGGAGCTCTAGAAAGACTTAGGAGTTGTTGAAGTCGCTCTAGGCTGGCTTCAATTCCTTTTGTTGATTCTACGACAATAGTTCGACACGAGGTCTGCCTGATCTTTTGAGCAACGGTACGCCAATTGACCGTGCCATGTCCTATCTCTTCGTGGGAGTCACGGTTCCCTTGATTGTCGTGCGCATGAATGTGGGCAATCTGTGCGCTGAATCTGTCAAGAAATGTCGAGACTTCTCCTGCTGTGTTTGCGTGTCCGATGTCGAGAACGATTTTGAAGCTTTCCCATCCCAGTTCATCGTGGATTCGATTGAAGGATTCATGATCATTCATCAGAGCTGAATAGCCTTTCGGCATGTTCTCCAAGCACAGCTGCACGCCCGTATCTTTGGCGAACGCCGCTAGTCTTGCTATCGCGTCAACGTTGAGTCTCCATTCTTCGATTGGGTAGAAGCTCGTGAGTGCCCCCCGATGGCCTGGGTGTATCACCAACGCCTCGGCTCCAAGTTGAGAGGCGTGCCGTATGGATTGCTCAAGTCGTTTTATGGCCATCTCTCGAACCTCTGGGACTAGCGACGCGATATTTACATCGGCGAACGGTGCGTGGATTGTGAATGTGAGGTTGTACAGCTCCTTCAGCTCCAGAAGGCTTTTGATTCTGTGCTCGTCGAGCTTCAGGCTGTTCTCATCGACGACCTCCCAAAGCTTCACGTCGTGTAGCCTGATGGATTCTAGAAGGGATTTGAATGGTTTGCCTATCAGGTAAAGAGAGGAGAGTCCGATCTCCATGTCAAGTTCCCTCTCTCGTGTCTCCTTCCTTTATCTGGATCGAGGAGCAAGCCAGTCTATGAGGGATTCAGGGTCGTCGCAGGATATCTCGACAGTGATCGGGCCCAGAGGAGATTCCCCGGTTGGTTGCGAGAACGATATGTGATTGACGTACGCGACTTGTTTGTTTAGGTAGAAGCGGATCGTCTTTCCTGTGACGCCGGAAAATAGGATGGATCGCGCAGCGTCTCTGATTCGGTCTTGTCTGAGTAGCCCCTGAAGAAGAGCCAGAGAGTTCAGCCCATGCGCCTTGGCTCGTAACAGAAAGCTTTCTCTGCTCAGATCCGATCTTTCGATCAAGCCTTCCTTCAGCATTGCTCTCAGCGCCTTTTCGACTTTCACAGGGTCCTCCGTGGGATTCACAACTGTCTCCACCGTAACCTCCACCCTATTCACACGGCAAAATCTCCTCGAGAAATGCTCGGGCATCTTCTAGGAATTCTTCGATTGTATCTTCGTTCACTATGGCCTTGTCCGCGAGAGCTATCGTTTTGCCTAGCCCTACGTTCAGTTCCCGGTAGTCTCTCGTTTCGAACTCTTGCCAAGTTACTGGATCATCTTGGCGACCTCTTGCCTTGAGCCTTTCGAAGCGTATTTGGGGAGAGGCGTGAATTGCAACGACGGTCACGTTGCCGTAGCATTTTCGAAGCTCTTCAACTTCTTCCAGGCTTCTTGTTCCCTCGACCACGACCGTATCACATTGGGATGCGTTTATCTTCGGAACTAATCTCTTCGATATCACCGCGGGCCCTTCTTCCTCGCGTATCTTGAGCATGACTGCCCCCATGTTAGAGGGCGTTAGCGGCATCCCTCTCTTCCTTGTCTCTTCTCTGACGATGTCTCCGCAGACAAAGATGGGGCATCCATACTCAACGGCGACTTCAGAGAACAAGGCCTTCCCTGAGCCTGGAAGGCCTGTAGTTGCGATGATCTTTCTCACGGCCAAACTTTTTCCTCACCCTGTTCCTTCGTACGAATTCTTACCTCTCTCAATCTGTATTCCGAGGCTGCTTTGGCAAGCCCTATCAAATCAAGCCTAGTTGGGGGTGTTAGGTTCTTGAAGCTTTGGTCGAGCAGGTCCCCGTCGGGACTGAATTGCTGAAGCACGTACAGGTCTACTCCTTCGATCTCGCGGGCGATGTTTCTCACATCGATCTCTTGGTCGATCAGCGAGGGGACTATTGTTGTTCGAGCCTCCATCGTCAGCTTCTTCCTTAGGCAAGTTTCCAGCGTGCCCTTGATGCTGCGCATTACGTCTCGATCCAAGTTCTCTAAGCCGACAACTCTGCCGTAGGATTCAGGCCTGAGCGGCGCCTTTACATCAACGGCGACATAGTCCAAGAGGTCTTCATCAGCTAGCTTGCTCACGGTCTCTGGGCTGCTGCCGTTCGTGTTCAAGAAGACTTTCAGGCCTATGCTTCTTGCTTTTCTTGCAAGATCTTTCATGGCCTCGGGTTGGAGACAAGGTTCACCGCCTGTGAAGCCTACTGCGTCGATCATGTCTGCGTTTCCCTCGATCCTCTTGTGCACGTCGGCGGTGTCCATCTCTTTTCCAGACTCGGCTGGGATCAGGCTGGCGTTCTGGCAGTAGGGGCACCTGAAGTTGCAGCCCGCAAAGAATATCATCGATGTGACTTTGCCGTACCAGTCAACCGTGGAAAGATCGACTA
>CAZZFQ010000056.1:0-9571 GCA_964653695.1 uncultured Candidatus Bathyarchaeia archaeon
ACGACGACGCTCTCAAGAAACACACGGCTACGTTGGCGAATCTTCAGGCTGCGAAGACTTGTAACCACAAGCGAAAGCTTCCGAAGAACTGGAATGAATCGATAGCGAAGAAACTGCAGCGCCTTAAAGAACTTAGAACGAAGCGAAAGAAGAAGCAGGCGAAGACTCTCTCAATGAGAATCAACTTGCTAAAGGCGACGAGGGACTATAATCTCGGCACGTCTCTCAGAAGCTACATAGATCCACGAACCTATATGGGGTGGGGCAGAAGAGTCAACTATGATTGGAAGAATTATTACCCAAAGACGCTCCAGAGAAAATTCGCCTGGGTTGATAAGGCAAAATACGCTTAATGCCCTGACTGACAGCCACGTCCTGCTAGCGTTTGGATAGGCTATCTCATTACTCTGACGCCAGAGCCCTTCGGATACTTCTCAGCCAACTCTAGGAGTGAAAGGCATTTTCCCCCGGCTTTTTCGATCTTCTGCTTAGCCTGATCTGTGAATCTGTGAGCAGCAATGGTCACTTTGCGCTCCATAGTTCCTGACCCCAAGACCCTTCCTGGAATCGCAATAATATCTCCCTTTGAGACGTATCTCTCGACTTGTCCCACATTGACCTCTATTCTTGATCTTCTCGGTTTGCAGAGAAGATCAGCCACTTTTTCCCATATTGGTGCCTTTTTCTTTCTCGAGATCTTTCTGAGTTCGGACACAACTTTTCGCAGCTGTGGGTTCGTGCTTCTGAAGGACATTGGGTCATCTCATTCTAGTGGTCTGTGTCATTCTCTTGGCTTTTCTGGCTATGATGTCTTCGTGTCTAATTAAACTGTTTGATCTCAGTTTTGCGTTACGATACCTTTCAGGATAGGGTGCCGAACCGTTTCTTGAGGCTTGAGTTATGATTCAGACTTATGAAAGATGCGCCAGAAGTCGAGGTGAAAATGAGACGCAAGTTCTATGTTTTCTTCTTAAGCTGTAGTATCGCCCTAGCCAAGTCTCCTTCAGTGGCTTCGAGGGCTTTCTTTGCCTCCTCTATGCTGACGCCGGCTTGATCTGAAACCAGTTGAGCATCTTCCTCTGACACAGTCTCAACTTTTGCAAGTGTCTCCTCTCTCTCCGTCCCGCCTGTTATCTGATAGATCTGTTGGCCCTGAAGCGTTACTGCAGCTACGTTGGGCTCTTCAATCACTATCCTTCTGTCGGCAGTTACAATGATGACTTCTCTCGTTCCCTCGATCTCCTTCATCTGTATTCCCATCTTCTGCATCGCCCTCATCGCGTCCCTTCCCCCTGGGATTCCTCCTCTTGTTGCACGTAGAGCCTTGTATGCCATCGTGTCACCAGCTCGTCAAGGTATTCTAGTTCTTGGTGCTCCGCCTAATGAATACAACTGAGGCTAGGCAGTGTTCTGAGCCGGCTGTCTCAGAGATATTTCTTGAACCAGTTCACTATGTGGTTCAGCCTTTCTATCCTGTGTCTGGGCTTGCCGCTCCGTGAGAGGTCATGATTCTCACCGGGAAACCTAATCATCTTGGTTTCCTTTCGAAGCTTCTTCAGAGCGACGAAGAGTTGTTCTCCTTGCTCGATTGGGCAACGATAGTCTTCTTCTGAGTGGATTATCAACATGGGAGTCTTGATCTTCTGCGCATAGGTTATGGGGGAGTTCTCAATGTAGTGCTCTAGGTTCTCCCATGGTATGCCTCCAACCTCCTCTTCAGCAAAATAGTAGCCTATGTCGCTGGTTCCAAAGAAGCTGTACCAGTTGCTTATTGATCGCATGGTCACAGCAGCCTTGAACCTATCCGTATGTCCAACAACCCAATTCGTCATATATCCTCCATATGATCCTCCAGCTACTCCGAGCCGATTGCTGTCCGCGACGCCGGCATTAATTAGATAGTCCACGGATTCCATGATGTCCCTGTAATCTCGATCTCCGTAGTTCTTAGGTATCGCGGCTGCAAATTCTTCACCGTAAGCTGCGCTGCCTCTAGGGTTTGTGAATACTACTGCGAACCCATTAGCAGTCAGCAACTGGAACTCTAACATGAAGCTGTAACCGTAGGTTGTCCTTGGGCCTCCGTGTATCTCAACAATCGCTGGAACTGATCCTCGCTCATGGCCGGAAGGCTTCATCACCCAGCCTTCAATCTCAACGCCGTCGCTGGCCTTGAAGGTGAACCTCTCAGGAGTACTCAACGCCAGCTTAGATAGGAGATCATGATTGAAGTTGGTGAGTTTTCGCTCCCCCTTCTCGTCTCTGACGTAGAGTTCGGCAAGGTTCAACGCGTCCATAGCAGTATAGGCTAGTACGCTTCCGTCCTTTGAGAGGCTGAATCCTTCAACGCTTCTCTCGCCCTCCGTGATTGGCTCTACAGCGTTGCCTTCTACGTCTACTTTGTAGAGATGGCATGTGCCTCCGTCTGTGGCCAGAAAGCTGAGCCATTTGCCCTCTGGGTCCCACACAGGGCTAAGATCAGGCGAAACGATCCGAGAATCAGAGTTTAGATGGTTTCCAAGGCTTCTATCAAGTCTTCCCGTTATCTCAACTGAAGGTCCGCCCTTAGATGCCACGGTCCAGATTCCTGTGTTTGTTGCCAATCTCCTGCGCAGGTTATGTCCCCGATACGCGATCTTCTCTCCGTCTGGGGACCAGCTCAACGCTTGGATCGGACCCTTGCTCTCCGTGATCTTAACAGGCTTTCCACCAGTCGTAGGCATTACGTGGACATCTCTCACAAGCGTATAGTCTGCTTCATCAGTCATGTTGGCGATGAACGCCACTTTGCTTCCGTCGACAGAGATCGAGTAACCTTCGGCATCGAACTCTCCTTGTGTGAGTTGAGTAGGTTTACCTCCGACTCGTCTAATCGAGTAGAGGTGAGTTCTTTTGTCATGGAAGTATCCCTCCGCGTTCAGTTTATACACCATTCGTGTGATGACTTTGACGTCGCTCTCGTCCTTCTCCCTCTTCTTCATGTCAGAGAGGAAGAGAATTCTCTTGCCGTCAGGGGTCCATCTAGGATCAGCAATCTTTCCCTCAACCTTTCCTTTCTCCAGTTCTAGGATGGTTGTGGCTTCTCCTCCATCGGAAGGCATCGTCATGAGTCGTGTGTATCCTTTCTCCTCAGTCTTTCTTGAAGATACGAACAAGATTGTCTTTCCATCGGGAGACCACCGAGGGTTTGTGTTCCTTCCCTCTCTGAAGGTCAACTGTCTGATCTTTCCCTTGGAAAACCTCCAGATGTTGCTTGCGTAGTCTCCGTTCTTTCCCTCATCAATCGCCTGGGTGACGACGAACAGAATGCTCTTTCCGTCAGGGGAGACTTGAGGGTCTGAGACGAATCTGAATTGCTTTAGGTCTTCTGCAACGGGAAGTCTCTTCTTAACCATGGCGCAAATCAACCCTTCTCCTAGTCTACGGACGATGCCTCTTAAATCCTAACCGAAATGACTTTATGATCTACTCCTCGACGGGTGGCCTGTGAGAATTCGCGCATGCGTCATAGGCGGAAGGATGCGGCGTGTCCCAAAAGGTTCCTCGCAGGGATCTGATGTGAAAAAGGCTACGCCGGAAGAGCTCATCAAACTCAGGGGCATAGCGAACTATCAGCTTGGCAGAGGAACGGGTGAAGTCCTCTTCACTGGGAAGACTCTGGTTATTCATTCTTCACGAACAGGAAGGATGAGGCGCCTGTACCGTGACGGCAAGCTCCTCGCTACTCTGCGTCCAACTGATGGAATGCTTGCGTTGTCGCTTGAAGGTGGAAGGTTGCTGATGGAGGATGGCTGCTTCAAGAATATCGTGATGGTTCAAACGGATATCTCGAGTTTCATAAGGCGTGGGAGGAATGTGTTTGCTAAGCATGTCCTGCAGGCAAGCTCGACTATCAGACCAGAGGACGAGGTGATTGTGATCAATGAAAGGAATGAATTGCTGGCGACAGGAAGAGCGTTCCTAAGTGGGGGGGAAATGCTTTCCTTCAAACGCGGGGTGGCAGTGAAAGTCAGACATGGCAGTTCAGAATCCTAGCGGCACGTCTGCGATCGAAACCGTCAAATCATAACTTCATTGTCATAGTTTGCTCCAGAGTTGATAGCGATGAAGATACGCACGAACGTGGACAAGTTAGTCAAAATATCAGTCATGGGTGAGGTCGTCAGCCCGGTAGTCGCGAAGAGCGCTTACAAGATCTCATCTGACGGAAGACCAGTGGTCTTGCCAGGCGTAGGGGGAATAACCTACAATGTTCGCGTTGGCGATCCTGCTTCAGGCTGGGAAGCGGACCATGTTGAGCCAGGAGTGAGCATCGAGAACAAGGAGAAGGATGAACGCTTCCCAGAGGGGCCAAACGCTGCACTGAACATATTGACATGCGTAGGAAACGTAGCAACAGTTGCATCAGGAGATGCGAAGGGCTCGGAGGGAACAGTGACGGGAAAACATGGAGGTATCGAGCACATTCTGGCAGATTTCAAGCCAGAAACCTTGGACAAGCTGATGCTCCAAGACAAGATATTGATCAAGGCGTTCGGGGTTGGGTTCAAGCTGTTGGATCTCCCCGAAGTGAAGGTCATGAACACAGACCCGAGATTCTTCGAATCGATGAACCCAAAGATCGTCGATGGCAAGCTTGAGGTACCAGTGACACACACGGTACCAGCTCACGTCATGGGATCTGGTCTAGGTGCGAGTCAGGTGTACTCAGGGGACTATGATATCCAGTTATTTGACGAAGCATCAAGGAAGAAACATGGTCTGGAAGATGTGAAGCTTGGAGACCTCGTGGCCATAATGGATGCAGATCACTCCTTCGGCAGAATCTACAAGGAAGGTGCGGTTTCCGTGGGTATAGTTGCCCATAGCGACTGCATAATCGCTGGGCACGGACCAGGGATCACAACTCTCCTCACATCAAGTTCTGGACGCATAACGCCTAGGATCGAAGCGAAAGCCAACATTGCTGAAATGTTGCAGCTGAGATGACTCTAGAGTCAATCTTCAAAGTCGTTTCCTAAGCAAATCAGTTCTGAATGAGTGAAGCCGTCAAGACCAAATAGGCCTCATTTGCTACAAAGGTGCGGTGAAGGGCTTGAACTGCGACGTATGCGGTGAGACGATACTGGGGAATCCTATGAATGTGATCATTGAGGGAGCGAAAGTTGTCGTATGTCATCGATGTGCGAAGCTTGGAAAGCCATACGTTGAGCCTCTTCCGCGACGCGTGGGCAAGCGGCCCCCAGCAGGTCAGTATTCTTCGCGATCACTACGCCCTGTGTTTCGTCAAGATCCAGACGAGTCTGAGGTCGTCGAGAGTTTTGGGCCGAGAATACGTGAAGCCAGAGAAAAGATGGGGCTTACCCAGCAAGATCTTGCAACTAGAGTGAAGGAAAGGCTTTCGATCATCCAGAAAGTTGAGTCGGAGAAGATAGTTCCCGATATGAGGCTTTGCCGAGAGTTGGAGCATTTCCTAAGGATCGTCCTTCTTACCCCTAGAGCAGAGGTTCCCATGTCAACGAAGATGACTGCGCCTTCAAGCCCTACGCTTGGCGACATAGCCAGAGTAAAGACCAGAGCCAAGATCCAGTGAAGCCGTTTCAAGCGGTCTGAGATTTGAGGGTAGTCGTTCTAAGGTGGGGCCACCGCCCTAGAGATCTGCGAGTGACGACGCATGTTGCCTTGACCGCACGTGCTCTTGGCGCCTCAGGCTTCATCCTTACTGATGCTGAAGACAAGAGCATCAAGACTAAGATCGAAGAGTTAGTAGCTGACTGGGGCGGTGTCTTCTCCTTCGAAATGGGGGTTCCCTGGAGAAAAGCTATGGCCAAATGGAAGGAGAATGGAGGCATCGTAGTTCACCTAACCATGTACGGTCAAAACATTGGTGAAACAGACATAGTGCAGGAGATCCGATCCTCGCAACGTGATGTCATGGTTGTAGTCGGAAGCCAAAAAGTTCCCTCCGAATTCTTTTCGAAAGAATTCTCTGACTACAACATTGCGATTGGTGGACAACCTCATTCAGAGGTTGCTGCTCTTGCAGTCTTTCTAGATCGATTGTTTGAAGGACGCGAAATGTCAAAGAAGTTTGAACGCGCAAAGATAGAAGTACATCATTCGCCTAGAGGAAAGCGCCTAGTCAAGGATCGATCTTGACTCGTCGCGTCGACGGCGATTCCGATTGACCATCGTCGAAAAGGCATTAATGTTTAGATCGCCATATAATATTCTCTAGTGCCTCTATCTGGGAGAACCGTATTCCTTGGCTTTCATGGACGAGGAACTCTTGAAGGTGGCAAGGTTCTTTGGCGGTGACGATGCCGTCAAGGTTGTTCAGGTTCTGGGTAAGCTGAAAGAGGCCTCGGATGATACGATCGCAACGGAGACCGGTATCCGGCTGAACACTGTGAGAAAGATTCTGTACAAGCTTTATGATCATGCCTTGGTTTCTTCCACGAGGATTCGGAATGAGCAGACTGGTTGGTACACGTTCTTCTGGAGGCTTCAGCCAGACCAGGTGGATGCCTTCATAAGAAGTCGCAAGAGAAGAACGCTTGAGAAATTGAAATCACGACTGGAGTATGAGCGCTCTCATAGCTTCTTCATATGCCAAAAATGTCCCGATGTCCGATTGACGTTTGAGGAGGCGATGGAAACGGCGTTTCGATGCTCAAAATGTGGCGGCCACCTGACTGGCGTCGACAACTCGAAGATCATCGAGAAGCTTTCCGACTTGGTAAAGAAGCTTGAGGATGAACTCAGTGAGTAGCCTCCCTTCACGAGCCGAGGCTTTGGAAGTCCTCAGAAAGACAGGTTGTTCCGACGAGGTTGTTAGACACAGCATCCTAGTGGCGGAGATAGCAAAAGAGATCATTTCCTCTCTTAACCCCAACGTCAATGTGGACGTTCACTTAGTTGAGGCCGGAGCTCTCCTCCACGACATCGGCAGGTCGTTGACTCATGGCGTTCAGCACGGGTCGGTTGGAGCTCAACTCCTAGAGAGGTTGGGCTATCCAGATAGCTTGGTTGACATTGCTCGAAACCATGTGGGAGCTGGCATACCTCGCAAGGAGGCAATCGCTCTCGGCCTCCCACCGATCGACCATCTTCCTAGAACTATTGAGGAGAAGCTGGTCTGCTATGCTGACAAGCTGGCATGGGGAAGTGTCCGAGTTCAATTTGAGAAGGCTCTAGAAGCCTTGGCAAAGGATCTCGGCTCCGACCATCCAAGCATAGCTCGCCTCAGATGTCTTCATCAGGAGATTATGGAACTCACCGGAGGCGTTGGCAACGAATCTCATCCTTCTCGAAAAGATTCCGCAAGGAAGAGACAGGAAGTTCCTGAGCGAACTTGAGACGCGCCTCAGAAACATTTCGTCTGGGCTGGCCGTCGAAATTGGAACGCTGGATATGACAAAGAGTCGGCTTCCCAGACTCCAAGCTTCTGGAGAAGACAAAGACGCCTTCACGGAGATTCTGCGGCGGTCATTTGGCCTCAGCCCTCTTAGCCTAACTGACTTGATTAATCAGCCGACACGTAAAGGGTTCGTTGAGAAACTTCTAGAGCGAGTAGATGCTTTGCTTATCGATATTGGGTTGGAATCCTCACCTCCCTATCAAGTGACGCTTAGAGTCGATAGACTGAGAGCTCAACTTTTTGACGGCCGACACATTTCCTTGCGTGGCATAGTTGCGAAATACGGCTTCCTAGAAGACTTTCCAATGGAACTGAGAGTCGTCTCTTGTGACGAAGAGAGAAGATGGATACAGGTTGAGCTATCTGATCTGCAGCGGAATCTTCTCAAAGAGTGGGCCCATATTCCTTTCGACCGAATCACTGCCCAAGATGTCCTAGACTCAGAGGTTCGAAGTGCTGTGAGAAGGTCTGGGCTTGAGAGGGATCTCGCAGCCATCGAGGATCTATCTCTTGGCACACATAGTCTGATCTGCAAGCTCGGAACCGATGGCGAAGGCCTCGTGCCAAAACTAGGGCCGCACCTCAGGGCGGCTAGGCTATTCGTGTTTCACCCCAACTCAAACGAACATGCTAAAGCAAAAATGGGGAGACAGATAAGTCGCCGAACCGCTCAAAAGCAAGCTGAGTCATAGTTGTCTGCGAAGCCTTGAGTGACAGTCTCGGAGAAGCTGAGCCTCTTGAGCGAAGTGAAGATCGGCGATCTCGCGCAGTGGCTGGAATCCCAGGCCGGCAAGGACATAAAGCCGACGAGAGAAAAGGCAACATATCTGGTTTCAAAGGTGACAGAGGCCCTTGGCAACATTAGGAAAGTTGCAGTCGCACTCTCTGAAGAAGGTTCTTCGAACACCTTCAGCTCTGTGGAGAGTTCAAAGATTGAGATCGCAAGGAAATTTGGAGAGCGAATAGTCGGTCTTGTTGATGAGGTTCGGCGCCCGGAACCAATGTCCTATGAGACCTTGTTAGAGTTTCTTGGCAGCCTCAAGAGGTTCCATGCAGGGCTGATCTATGCCGGATCGTTCTGGATAAGGAAGCTTGATCAGCGGTACAGAGAAGGCGTAAGGAAGATGGAGCTCAGTCTGTCTGACGTGCGTATGCAGGGAAGGATGCTTGAGGAACATTTGGATCGAAAATACAGGGCGGTCAGGAAATATGAGACGCTCCTGAAAGAGATCGAGACGCTTAAGACGATTTCTGAAGAGCTTGTTCGCCTTGAAGATGAGATCGTCCGAACCAGAAGCCAAAGAGAAAGCATTCAAGAAACGTGTCAAGGGCTGGCTGAAGAGAGGAAGCAACTGGAGAGATCGAAGGAGTTTCTGGAACTCTCTGAGCTAGAGTCTGCGGTGGATAAGGCTAAGGAAGACATTGTGAGCTTGTTCCGTCCCTTGGAAAAGCCAGTGGAGAAGCTTCTGAAACTGTCAGAGCGAGAGAAGCAGAAGCTCGATCCGACGGCTGCCTCAATTCTGGCAGAGTATGTTAAAGATCCTACAGGGATGCTCTGCAGCTCCAAGGCGGACTACTCCGAATTGAGGTCGTCGCTCGAAGGACTCCAATCAATCTTGGAGAGGAATCTTCTCGACCTGAAGGATTCGAGGGTTCGAGCTGCCTTGAAGAGCATATCTCGGTTTGGAGATAGGACCCATCTCGAAGCGCTCTGCATGAAATACACGGAGGCTGTGCACGGATATGAGACAGCGTCTCAATCTGGCGAGCTGCGTTCTCTCCACGTCAAACGTGAAGAGGTAGAGTCCAAACTTGCGGAGGCAGAGGAGACGGTTGAAAGGCTTGATCGAGCCCTATCCTCTCTCCAGGCTAGAAAGGATGAGCTGTCAAAAAGGCTCACACATCTTAGAGCGGCGATCGAGAAGTCCATACAGGAAGTTACAGGTGAATCGGTCCAGATCGCCGAATCATGACCAAATTTACAGAGCAGCGTTCGACACACAAGGGAATTCTAATCGGTAATCATAATCGTTATGGCTTGGTTTAGGCATGTCTAGGTCAATCATCGGGCCGGTAGTTCAGCTGGCTAGAAAGCTGTGACTTGGCAAGAACGTCGGCCTTACACGCCGAAGGTCATCGGTTCGAATCCGA
>CAZZFQ010000057.1:0-5438 GCA_964653695.1 uncultured Candidatus Bathyarchaeia archaeon
CTGACGAATGGTATGTCCACGATTCCAGCCATTATCGGCCCAATCAAAAACACTTGAGCTGAAATCCTTGGTACGTCGTTCATGTCAAAGAATCCCGCACATCCGATGAGATGGCAGGTGCGACGATCCATGTTCTCAGTTGTATAGATGTTCTCGAGCCCTGAAGTCTGAGGTGCTGGTTGAGCGTAGACAGCTATGCCTTCGCGACGGAGTTCCTCCAGCAAATGGAAATCTTGCTTCGCCAGCCTAGTGACAACGACTACGGGTATTCCCAGGCGCTGCAGAGCTATCGCTCCATAGTACACTGCTCCGCCAGATGAAATCTCCACCTGTCCACGGAAAACAAGCCTATCCCTCGCGAAGTCACCAACGACAGCAATGTCAGCCTTAATGCTCTCCTTTTCCGAAGCCATGGCGGAAACACAGCACAATCTCTTACCCCCGGCGTATGTACTTCTTGCTAATCAGTTCTCTGACTTCGCCGATGTCTCTGCGGAACGGACCTTCGCTCTCCAGTTTCAAAGTGGTTACGGCGGCCGCCCAGATAGCTGCTGTTTCTGGAGGAGCAGTCAGCCTCTTGCCCAAATACGCCGCGATGCAGGTATCTCCCCGGCCGCTTCGCCCTCTCAGCTCCTTGGGCATGAAGGGCGCTTCGAAGAAGCGTTTCTCGGCATGTACAAGAACCCCACCATTGTGAGTTAGAACCACTTCTTCTGGACCTAAGGCCACGAGTGCCTCAGCAACCTCACGTCTATCAATCCTGCCAGTCAACAGAGTGGCCTCAACAATATCGGCCTTCACGACATCTATGTGCTTCAATACCTCTTCTTTCTCTTCCCAGTCATCAAAGATCAGTTTTCCCTCCGAGTTGACCCTGATGAAGCCCTGCAGGTCCAACGAAACTCGGTCCGCCTTCCTCCTCAGTACGTGAACAATCTGAACAGGTACCTCTCCCCGCATTGACGCCCCGACATGAAAAACAGAAGCCTCAACACCATCGAGATCCTCCGTCACAAAGGGACCTGCAAAACCTGTCACGTAGATGACGCGGTCGTCGAGATTGCTGCTAGGGTACACGAGCCTGAGCTGAGTAGACTCGGGTGCTTCGCGTCTGAATAGCTGCACACCCATTCGATGAAGCTCCTCAAGCACATTGAAATCTTCTCGCGCCATCTTCGTGATGATGGCGGTTCTGAGCCCCATTCTTACAGCAACGCTAGCTCCGTAGTTGACGGCTCCTCCGTCCACGACCTTCTCCTTGTCTGCTAGGACGATTGTGTCCTTCGTGTAATGCCCTAGAAAGGCGATGTCGAATCTACCTTGAGTCCTCATGGGTGCGCTCATCCAGCTGAGATGTCTGCGATCACTGCACTGGTGAGTCTAATCACGTCTTCAGTCCTCAATTCGAGCAGCTTGTCTCTGCTACCTCCACCGCAGAAAATAGTCTCAAAGCCTTGAAGAGATTTGTCAAAGACGACTCTCATTCGTATACGATGACCTACTGACGGAGTGCCGCCCGGAGGATAGCCGCTTATCGCTTCCGATTTGTCGAAAGGGACGAGGGAGATTTTCTTTGCTCCCAATGCCTCAGCAGCCCTGTCGGGGTCCACCTTCTTGTCCCCAGGTACTATGAGCAAGGCGTAGTCCTTCTCGTCCACCTTGAATACGAGATTCTTAGTGATTCTTCGCAGTTCTATCCCGCTGGCTCTCGCCGCGTCAGCGGTATGAATAGTCTCTGCTTTCGAAATGAACTGATGCCAGACGCCGTGCGATTTCAGATATTCCTCCAGAGTCATCTTGGCCTATCACATCCGCCTAGGCCCTCCCTTCAAAGCAACAGGTATCTCTCTGCTTTTCCAGATCAACGGGCTACACCTCACTTCGGACCTCAATGTTGGCGAGGCGCTCGCTAAAGTTGATGATCGCTGAGTGGTCTTCTTCACCCTTACCTTCGTTTATCAGAGTGCATAACACTTGCTGGACTAGAGATGTCAGCAGTATCGGGACTTTCAGCTCTCTCGCGGTCTCAAGCGCGTTCTTCAGATCTTTGTGATGCAGCCTTATCTTGAAGCCCGGCTTGAAATTTCTTTCCAGAATTGTCGAGATCTTAGCGTCGAGCACGTTGCTGCCGGCGAAGCCGGTTCGTATCGCCTGATACATGATACGTGGATCCACTCCAGCCTTGGCGCCTAAGACAAATGCCTCTGAGAGCGCCGCTATATTCAGCGCCACTATGATTTGGTTCGCAAGCTTAGCTACTTGGCCTGCTCCAGCATCCCCGACTCGGACTATGCTTTTTCCCATTGCTCGCAGAATGTCGATGCACTTGGAGAATGTGGCTTCCTTCCCTCCAACCATGATCGCCAAGGTTCCTTGAATTGCTCCAGTTTCGCCTCCACTAACAGGGGCGTCAAGCACCTCGACACCTCTCTTTTCGGCCTCCTCTGCGATTCTTCTAGATGTAGAGGGAGCAATAGAACTCATGTCGATTATGACCAGGCCCTTTCGTGCGCCTTTCAGCAGTCCGTTCTCACCGAGCACGACCTCTTCCACCTCTGCTGAATCCGGAAGCATCGTGATAACAATGTCACTCATCTCCGCAACTTGTTTCGGAGAGACAACTTCCTGCGCTCCTGCAGCCACCAGTTCGTTCACCGGTCTCGGGTCGATATGCTTGCAAACGAAGAGCGAGTAGCCTGCCTTGAGTAGGTTCTTTGCCATGGGTTTTCCCATTACACCGAGGCCTATGAAACCGATTCTCAATACGCTTACTCTCCGCCTGTTCATCAGTGAACAATATGTGCGTGATCCGATATAGGGCTTCGATCTATCTCAAGGAACTTACGAGTTGGAAAACGATATTAGCGTGAAAGTCAATACGCGGAGCCGATTGGAGAGAATATCCTTGGGGTTCGCAGTTACTCTGCGCAAAGGAAACCTTCGTTTCTCTACTGAGTTTCCTTGGAAGGTCAGCATAGTGAGCTTCATGGCATATCCCGGAATGACGCAGGAGAAAGGCGATCTTGCAGGCAATTTGCTGAAGATACTTGGAGACTCCTTCTTCGATGCGGCTGAGGTTCCCTCAATTAGCTCCGCAGACTGGGAGCGGGTGAAGGGGCATGTGGTAGAAACGACTTTGGCCCGCGGCCTTCAACCCGACATATTGACGAACAAACTGGATCTGAACTCCACGGACGAAGCCAAGAGGCGAGAAGCGACCAGCAGAATCAAGAGCGAGATCGATTTGATAGGCAGTCGCGGAATTCGAATGATAGGGATTTGCTCAGGCCCGGACCCAGGCGTTGCGAAACGTAAGGAGGCTGTTGGAAGCCTCGTTCAGAGTCTCATGGAAATATGCGAGCATGCAGCCGAGAAACGGGTCAGAGTGGCTCTTGAAACCTTCGATAGGGAGTACGATAAGAAGCTGCTGATCGGACCGCTAAGCGAGGCGATTGAGGTGGTGAGCAAGGTGAAGAAGCGCTTCGACAACATAGGATTGATGTGGGATCTCAGCCACGCACCTATGCTTAAGGAGGCTCCCGAGGACCTCAGGCGCGCAGCTGGGCTGCTGGCGCATATACACGTGGGATGCAGTAAGAAGACCGACGGGACGCTCTTAGACACTCATCCTGGATTCTACACCAAGGGTGCTGTAAACTCTGAAAGTGACGTCGCAAGGCTACTGCGAGTACTGTTGGAGATCAATTATGAGGATATGGTCGGCTTCGAGGTGAAGCCTGAGCCTCACCAAACGAGCGAGGAGATAGTGAGCACTGCGAAGGGCGTTCTCATGAGCGCGTACCAAAGCGTCGCGTCGAGCTTTCTGAATGGCAAGTAGACTGAGAGGAACCGACTTAGTGGACTAAACTGATTTCTCGATTCTAACTTTGTCTCCGTCTTTGACCTTTCTAAAGACCGAGGCGTCTCCAACTATCCTTGCGAACACATTTACAGGACTGGCTGCACATGGTTCCTTTCCTCTACTGGCAGGCGTAGGTCCAAAGAAGATGCAGAACGCCTTTCCCGGAGGCCAATATGCAACATCACCTATGCTAACAGCCTGCTGTGCTTCCTCCAACCCAGCCACGACCGGTATCTCGAAGTAGATCTCATCGCCCCATCGATTAGCGCTGCCCTCGATTGGCAGGGCGTTCCAGAGCGCTTCGCCAGTCTTCACGTTCTTTCTTTCCAGTAACTCAGCTACGACTTTGCCCGTAGCTGATGTTACGATTTGAATCCGCCTAGTCATCCTATGCCACTTGCCCGCAGATTCTGTTTCGTGCTAACCAAAAATCTTGCGGAAGCTGAAATAAGGCATTGGATGCCAGTGCAGGAACTTATATTCGTACGTGAATCTGTCATCTTGTCGAGGGTGAAGGCTTGAGAGTAAGCCTCGCTGTCACGACGATGGAGGAATTGCCGGAGGCTAGGCGAAGGAAGCGCATCCGTGAGCTTTTCGGAATGGCTGCGGGTATGGGCTATGACGGCCTGGAACTTCATGTATCAAACCCTCGCATGGCAGATGTGTCAGCCTTGATGGAACTCTCCGTGACCCATGGTTTGGAGATTCCGGCTATCGGAACTGGACCTACATACACGCTTTATGGAATCAGCTTCCTGAGTAGTCCTAATGTAAGGAGGAAAGCTGTTGATCGCTTGCGGGAGTACATCAATGTCGCTAGGAAGCTCGAAGCGATTGTGATAATAGGCCTAATTCGAGGTAGACTTGCCGGAGGGAGCTTCACTCCGCACAAAGCTTGGAAAACCATTCGAGACTGTCTTGTGGATGGTGCTAGAGTTGCGGAAGAGCATGGCGTATTATTGACGATTGAACCAATCAATCGTTACGAAACAGATCTTATCACTACAGTGGCTGAGGCTTTGAGGATGGCTTCCGACGTCGGCTCAGAGAACGTGAAGATCATGGCTGACACATTTCACATGAACATTGAGGAAGTCTCGATTGGTGAGGCACTGCAACGATCAGGCAGGAACCTTGTACATCTTCACGTTGCAGACAGTAATAGGTTGCCTCCGGGAAAAGGGCACCTCGACTTTGCCTCAATAGTATCCGAGCTGGGAAGAATCAACTACACGCGCTACGTGTCTGCCGAGATCCTTCATAGGCCGAGCGTCAAACAAGCTTCCCTCGACACCATACAGTATCTGAAGCCGTTGCTGACAGCCAGAAGCTAGACTAGGTGCCTCTCGGCCTGACACACTTTTGGTGGGTATAGTAACTACAGAAACCTGTTGAGCGACTGCCTCGCCTTTCTTGCTACTGACAACGGATCCTGCTTCCAGTAGTCCTCACGAAAAAGCTCGACCGAGAGCGGCCCAGCGTAACCTTTCGCTTTCAATCGATCAACCAAAGACCCAAGATTCATGACGCCTTCCCCCGGTAATACTCTGTCCCCATCACGCAACTCGTCGCGAGG
>CAZZFQ010000057.1:5538-9247 GCA_964653695.1 uncultured Candidatus Bathyarchaeia archaeon
CAACGTCGTGTTCCTTCGTATTCGGAAGCATCGGAGCGGATATCGCGACAATCGTCTTAGATCCGATGACACCACAGATTCTCATCATCTCTTCGGCTTGGTCCATCATCTTCGCAGACTGGCGTTCATCGATAGAGAAGTCTTCGAGGGCGTTCAGGCTGGCGACTTCTAGCCCCGAAGAATGAATTAGCTTTGACACCTCTGCCTTTCCCTTTCCCTTGAGGGCTTCTTGGACCTTTTCGGTTCTGAGTTCGATGGCATCAAACTTCGCCGCGCCAGCTACTGTAACAAATGTCTCCAGATCTGCGGTGAGGAGGGTGGCTTGGTTTAGACATGTTTTCACTTCGCAGCCTCTCCTAAGAAATTGGTCAGAGAGGAAGCCGGACGGGTTTGCCGGAATTGATAGACCTATAGCAGGCTTCTCCGATCTCTACTGCCTTGTATCCTTCTAGCTCGTCTACCACAGCTCTTGTGTCATTGATTATTGAATCGATGAAGAATCTGTCCTCCTCTGCGAAACCCCAGCCCCACCCCGTTGTGCCTCGTGAGAGTTGACTGAAGTCATAGGTTACAGCTTCAACGTCGAGTCCAGGAGAGTGAGCGAACTTCCAAGGTTCCTCGATCACTACACTTGAGTGATCGCCGTAGAGCTCGACTCTCTCGACTGGTGTGATCCAGCTCGTGTGGCCCGAGGACGCCAAAGAGGCAAATCTATCTTCCTTGAATCTGAGTAGCATCGCTATGTCATTGACTTGGCTTTCGTATACGTTGGCTTTTCCGAAAGCGTAGACTTCGGTGACGTCCCCCATCAGCCATCGAAGAGCGTCCAAGACATGAATTATGCTCTCATAGATGAAGCCTCCCGAGATCTTAGGGTCACCTACCCAGCTTGGCCTCTTCAGTTCTCCTCTGATGATTCTTGCGGAAGCCATGTACGGCTTCAGTGCACGCGTCTCTATCATGCTCTTCACCTTCTTGTACACGGGCCAGAAGCGCCTATTGTGGCCGACTTGATACTTTGCAGGGGATTCCCTGAGGGCATCAATGATTCGCTTTGCGTCTGCTGTGCCTGTTGCCATGGGCTTCTCAGAAAAAACATTCTTTCCATGTCGGATTGCGTACAGCGCATGCTCAGCATGAAGTACATTTGGTGAAGTTATGAAGACGGCTTGGACAGAATCTTCATCGATGAGAGCTTTGTGGTCCTCGTAGGGCTCAGCGCCATGCTTTGCTGCAAGGGCTTCGGCGGTGTCTCTGTGCATGTCTGCGACACCGACCAGCTTGATTCGGCTATCTGCTGATAAGACCTGTGCGTGAACCGAGCCCGCGTGACCGGAACCTATTATGCCTACACCTAACTTAGCCATGCGAGATCGCTTTGACTATGTGTTCAGTTGTTCTCTTAAGATCTTGTTTCGGAATCGAACTGAGAGACGAATGAGTTCGTTACTGTCATGCCTACGCTAAGGTTATAGGAGAACCATTGCGATACTCCAAAAACTGTTGAGGAGAAACACATGAAAGGTGCAGTACTTCACGCTGAATGGGAACCTAGAAGAGGATATGTTCCAACTCAGGTCGAGAGTCAGACGCGTAAGGCGACGCAAGGAAGCAGAGTCTGGAGGCATCCAAGACTAGTTCTGGAAGAAGTACCGACGCCCGAAATAGGGCAGAAGGATTTGCTCATACAGGTGAAGGCGTGTGGGGTCTGTGGGTCTGATGTCCACATGTATGAGAAGGATGGAGAAGGCTATGTTCTGTATCCTGGCCTGACGCGCTTTCCATCAATCTTGGGGCATGAGCTCTCAGGCGTCGTCAAGAAAGTTGGAAGTGAAGTCAAGGGTTTCAATGAAGGCGATATGGTAACTACTGAGGAGATGATCTGGTGCGGCGAGTGCACTCCTTGCAGAAACGGTGTGCCAAATCATTGCGTGAATCTTGAGGAGATCGGTTTCACTATTAGCGGGGGATTCGCGGAGTTTTTGAAGGTTGGAGCGAAATACTGCTGGAGGATAGACAGTATGTTGGATGCGTATGGGTCGGAGGACCGTGCATGTGAGGCAGGCTCTCTCGTGGAACCAACGTCGGTTTCATACCACGCGATGTTCACGAGAGGTGAAGGCTTCAAGCCTGGCGCGTTCGTGGTTGTATATGGGGCAGGGCCGATCGGGTTAGCTGCGATATCTCTAGCGAAGGCGGCTGGTGCGGGCAAAGTCATTTCTTTCGAGACGGCTCGGGGAAGACTCGACCTGGCTACCAAGGTTGGCGCCGACTATGCCTTCAGTCCAGTAGAGCTTGAGAAGAATGGGCTTGCTCCCCACCAGAAGGTCATGGAGATCACTGGAGGACTTGGCGCTGATATGCAGATCGAGGCTGCTGGAGCTCCTGCAAAGACACTGCCTGAAATGGAGAAGTCTTTGGCGATTGGTGGAAAGATAACATGGATAGGGAGGGCTGATGTCCAGGCGCCAATATTCCTAGAAAGATTTCAGGTGAGAGCAGGCCAGGTCTATGGAAGTCAGGGCCATTCGGGGCATGGAAACTTCATGAACGCCATACGCCTGATGGCGGCGGGCAAGATAGATATGACGAAGATAATTACGCGAAGGTTTAAGTTGGATGAGGCTCTGAGCGCAATGGAGCAGGCGACAAAGCGAGTCGACGCGAAGATCACGCTCAAACCTTAGCGCATTTGATGAATGAATTGAGGTAAGGTGGAATCGATGGGCAAATGGAATATTCCTCCTGACGGCGGTCACATGGATAGGCCGAGCCACATATACTTCCAGAACATGACGGGTAAGGAGGCTCAAGAGCGACTCAAAAAGAACGACATAATCATAATTCCGATTGGAAGTACAGAGGCGCATGGGCCGCACGCATGCTATGGCGAGGACACGTTTCTCGTCACAAGGATGGCGGAGCTGGTAGCCGAAAGGACCGGGTGCACCGTTGCGCAGCCTATCTGGTATGGCTCGCATCCCTACCACCATATCGGGATGCCAGGAACGGTTGTGGTTGATGATGACGATTTCAAGGCCCTGATTCGAGCCGTGATGGCTGGCTTGTGGAACGCAGGTTTCAGGAAGCAGATCCTCCTCAATGGCCACGGGCAGGAGTATGTGATCCCATCAGCGATTCATCAGTTCGCGAAAAAATTTCAGGTGCCCGGAGTCTTCCTGAATTTGAACTGGTATCATGCTATTCCTGACCGGGTGAAGGACAAGGAGCATGGTGGGCCGTTTGAGACATCTTTCCTTCACGCCGACGAGGTTGAGACGTCTTTCTCCCTCGCTCTCTTTCCTGAACTAATACACATGGAAGACGCGGCAGACACAACTCCTAGGAGCTACCTGCCTCCAAAGCACATAGACAAGGCTGGAAACGTGTACCAGATGCCGATCGAATGGTACAGTCAGGTTGGAGCAGGACCGATCGAGATCGTTGCCTATCCGGAGGGTGTGGTGGGGAAGGCTACTCTGGCGAAGGCGGAGAAGGCGAAGATGGGAGTCGAAGAGCTGCTGAACTATATGGTCGAACTCCACGACGATATACTGAAGAAGTTTCCTGCAGGAGTTCTGCCTCCAATGAATGAGGTTAGCCAAAGGCCAAGAGAGGAGCTTGAGGAGCTAGTCAAAGGCCCGTTGAGGGGCGGCAGACACATATACACCATAGCATATCCTCCGTAGCCTTGCAGAGGGGACAAGGC
>CAZZFQ010000058.1:0-8990 GCA_964653695.1 uncultured Candidatus Bathyarchaeia archaeon
CTTGAGCCTTGTGAAAGATCTCCCTTAGACGCGCCTCAGACTCTCCGTAGAACTTACTCATTATTTCTGGTCCGGAGATCACGTAGAAGTTTGCATCCGACTCGTTTGCCACGGCCTTCGCCAACAGAGTCTTGCCGCATCCAGGAGGGCCGAAGAGGAAGACTCCTCTAGGAGGCTCGATTCCCAGTCTCTGGAAAAGCTCTGGATGTCTAAGAGGTAATTCAACCATCTCTCGGATCCTTTGAATCTCTTCATGGAGGCCTCCAATGTCTTCGTACGTGATAATCGGAATTCCTTTCTTTTCCGGGGTAGGTTCACTCAGGACTTGAACCGAGGTCTCATCAGTGATCTTGATTGCGCCGTGAGGCCTTCCTCTGACTACAACCAGAGGCACCGCGCTGCCGAAGATGGAGAGAAGCGTCATATCGCCTTCGCGGAACGGCATATCCATGAAGCGCCTCTTCACGAAGTTGACGAAGTCGTCATCAACGCTGAGGCGAACATCTGTCGGTGCGAAGACTATGTTCTGGGCCTCTTTGACCTCCGCCTGTCTAACTAGGACATACTCATTCAAGGCTACGCCTGAGTTTCGACGGACTATACCATCCATTCGAATAATATCTTGGCCTTGATCTTCAGCGTATGCCGGCCAAGCCACAGCCACAGTAGTCTTCTTTCCGTGGATCTCAACGAAATCTCCCGCAGTAATACCCAACCCTTGCATAGTCTTGTTATCTATCCTGACCTTTCCGTGGCCAATATCACGTTGCCTAGCGTCGGCGACTCGCAGTTGAACTTCCTTATTCACCAACTCGAAATCTCCTCTATAGACTCATCAAATCCTACTGCTTTATCTTACTATGCCAACGGACCACAAGCGTCTTGATGGATCACCCAAGCCTTTCTAGATCTCCCACATCATCCTTCTTAGGTTCTGTAGGAATTGCATGTATTCGCGTAGTATCCTCTTGCCCACATCTGTCAGATCAAAGGTTCCATCTGAGACTTCTTCTATGAGTTCTCTCTCCTGAAGCATCTCCAAGTTCTCATAGACAAGCTTTGGGTTAATGAGGCTTCTCAAGTAGGACTTGTTGCACGGTCCCCGGTACATTGAGAGAAGCATCTTCAGGCGAGTTGAACTTTCGAAGATATCGAGTAGTTCAAGTGCTTCCTCAAACATTTCTTCTAGATCCTTGTAATCTAGGGGGAAGTCTAAGGGCCGAGTTCTCCTGCTCTTCGCTTTCTCAAGAGTCACGTTGTGGTCACGCCTGTTACTCAAGGTAACAGTAGAGACTTATAAATGTTACTTATAGTAACAAGAATCTGGTGGTCAAGGCTAGCACCTGCTAACAGCGACTGTCTGAATCTCTCCGACATTCGCAGTTGAGGTGAGAGCCTTCTCGACCTCTTCAATGAGGCCATCCTTCTCGGCCATTGAAATCGTCAAGACAAGGGCGACAAGGCCGAAGGCGATTGGTTCTTCCTCAATCTTGATTATCGTCGCGCCTTCTGGCAGCCCCTTCTTTATCTCGTCTTGAAGCTTCGCAAGGTCGACACTTACTTCAGTTGGAAAGACTTTGATCTGGGTCAAAACTCGCCCCATGATTTCTCGTTCCTCATGGGCCTGTGTAACCGCATTTCGGGCATTTATACGGTCGGCCGAATAACCTGCATTTTTCACAGCGCCAGATGGTTACTTCGCTGCATTCAGGGCATGAGAAATGAACAGCTCCTTCTCCTGGCAGAATCATTCTCCCACACCAGTTGCAGGCTGGCATCTTGACAGTCTTCACTTCACTCAAGCAACGCACCTTGTGGCTCGAAACGCTGTATGAATCGCGTATTTATTCCTTGCCTGATATCCACCTTATTTTTGGTTGGAAAAAAGAGGGTATGCTGGGATTCAGTTGCCAACGATCTTGGTCACGTCACCGAGAAGGGCGCAAGGTACGGGGAGGTCTTTCATTGTCATTAGCCCTGGCGGGCCCTTGATGACTCTTGGGATCGAGTTCACAACCATTGCGGCCGTTGCCAAGTCTCCATGAACTCCTCCCTTTATGGTGAGATCAACGTTCGGGGTCCCTTCGACAAGGATCGAATCTCTGGGATCGGGAGCTCCGATGTGTGCCCAGAAGTCAAGCGTAATGACTGTTCGGCCTTCCATAACTCCTTTCCCAATTTGGTGGAGGCCCGAGACCTGGCCTCTTTTCACAGTGAGGTACTGAGTCTTCAAAGGCCTGTCAGCTATTACTGGGTCGATTGTTTGTTGAAGATCATCGACCCTCCACCCTAATCCAGCGGCAATCATTGCAATCGATTCCGGCAGTCCGATATGCCCCATCCTTCCTCCGGCGACGGCGTTCTTGAACTCCTCGACTTTCATGCCAGCGCCGATCTTCTTCTGGAAGGGGAGCCTTCGAATGGAGGCGTCCATGACTCTTGTCACTTTGACGCTTTTGACATCTTGGCATACACTGGTAACGGTCAATGGAAACGCATCCATAAGGAATCCGGGGTTTACGCCTGTTGCAAGCACGGTCACGTCCTTCTCCTTCGCTAGATAGTCGATCTCCTTTGCTATCTCGGGACTTTTCAGAAATGGAAAGGTGAGTTCCTCCGAGGTTGAGACAAGATCCAGTTCTGCGTTCACCACATCCAGTATCTGTTGGCGAACATCTTTGAGAAACGAGGCTGTCGTGTGGATGACCACGTCTGCCCCAGGTTCCTGAAGAATCTTCTTAGCATCACTCGAAACCGTAACTCCCAGCTTCTTACCTACTCCTGCAATTTCTCCGAGATCTCTTCCAGTCTTGTTTAGGTCTATGTCGATGGCACCGACGTACTCGAACCCTTTCTTCTGAAGCACAAGCTTTACGATGCTGGCCCCGATGGGCCCAATACCATATTGTATCAGTTTGACCTTATCCTGCATATCGACTCCTCTAGCATGGCGCAGTAGTGGCCAGTGATACTTGGGATAAAGGTTTACGTTTCGAAGGTGAGTAGAGTCCAATAAGCTTCAGAGGACGCTGCAGCAGGGAAGTATGTCGCCGCCATGAGAGAGAGCTTCGACGTTACGGTTGTGGGCGCGGGGCCCTGCGGATCCTTTTCGGCGCTTGCAGCCGCCAAAAGAGGCGCGAACGTCTCAGTCATAGAGGAGCACATGGAAGTTGGAGTCCCAGTCCATTGCGCAGGCCACGTTAGCATCCACGGCCTGAAGGCTCTCGGGCTTGATATTCCCGTTGATCTTATTGAAAACGAAATCAGAACAGCGGTCTTTCACTCCCCGTCCGGAAAGACACTTCGCGTAGAATACGGAAAACCAGCCACATATGTCATCAATAGAGCCCTATTCGATCAATATCTGGCGGAGTTAGCCACTCGTGCCGGTGTTTCCTATCTCAAGGGCATCCGTGCAGAGTCGCTTTGGGTCAACTCAAGCCATGTCAGGGGAATCATTGCTCGCGGAGAAAGGCGGTTGCAAGTAGAGGCCAAAGTCGTCGTTGATGCAGAGGGGGTCCGAGCAGGTTTATTGAGAAAAGCTCATCTTCCGGTTCCGAGAAAAGAAGCATCCGTCATAGGGGCGCAAGGATATTCCTCAAGAATCTCCGATATCGAGTCCGAGTCAGTTGAAGTATACCTAGGAAATGAATATGCACCTGGATTTTTTGCCTGGGTCATTCCAAGGGAGGATGGAAGCGCTAAGATTGGCCTCGCGGCGAATAGGGGAAATCCAAGGATACTACTCGAACAGTTTGTCACAAAGCATCCAGTTGCGTCTAGAAAGATCCCAGTACCTTTAACAGATGTATCGTTCCATCCTATTCCTTTGGGCGGTCCCTCACCAAGGACTTACGCGGATGGCCTGCTTGTCGTAGGGGACGCTGCGTCTCAGGTCAAGCCAACGACTGGAGGAGGAATTGTCTTCGGCCTCACCTGTTCTAGAATCGCAGGAGACATAGCAGCAGACAGCGTGACCGTGGGGGACTGTTCATCGACTGTTCTGTCTACTTATCAAGAATCGTGGAGAGAAATGCTCGGGAGAGAGTTCACGATCGGAAGACTGACTAGGAGAATATTGAGCGCCCTCAGTGACAACGCAGTTGATCGGATCTTTTTGATCGCAAGGGAGTTTCATATCGAGGACTCGATTGGATACGTAAGTGAGATTGACTTTGAGGAGACGATACTTCGAAGTTCTCTCAGGAAGCCGAATGTCGCGCTTGCTTTTGTATGCTCATTACTTTCGTGCCTGCTGCCGTGACAGATGATAGGGTTCAAACCTTTTGGGCAATTCGATCTTTGCGACCTTTTCCATGAACTTCGCGAAGAGAGCTGAGTGTTCCGTATGTAGAGGGAGAACGGTCTTGGGACGAATCTCCGAGATCATGCGGTTGAGCTCATTTGGCATTACGTGGCCAGAGCTATGTATCTGATACATCGGCAGTCCGAAATGATCCAGCCAATTCTTGAACTTGTCAAACTCAATCTCTCGTTCTTCGTTGAAGGGTTCTGAGCTGGATAGAATAAAGTTGCTGCCAGACTCGGGCTTTATCTCAACAAGTTCTCCCATATCTGAGAACGAGCATATGAGAAGGAAGCGGTCTTGATTCTTCCGTATCTCCGATGCTTCTTTTACATTCTCAAACCGAAGCAACTTCTCCTCCCAGTTGTAGTATCTCTTCTTCCTTTTCTGGTAGATCACGATATGTCTATCAGACATTGCGTCAGGTATCTTCAGCTCTCTGTCTGATCGCAATTTGCAGAGTAGGTGCGCTTGCTTCAGGGATATGGCGAGGGCTCGATCGTTGTGTTTCGCAACATCATAAAAGGTTCTTAACCGATCTATGTCGGTGTACGAGAAATCTGTCAAGGCCAGTTTCTCAGTTCCTTCCACCACTTTACTCGCCTTTGATCTGACTTCATCTTCGCTCGATACGTCTGCACCAATTATGTTCGTTCCTTCAGATATCATTAGGATGGGGTGTGCTTTTGCGGAGGCCTCGACGAAATCGTTCGTCAGGTCAGGTCTTGAGCCGTGGGTTCTTAGATCTCCCGTATAGACGATCGCTCCCTGTGAGGTGTGAACAACGTATCCGTAAGCCCCCGGGGTGCTGTGATCCACATGGTATGGCTCGACGTCAACATCCTTTATTCGAATTCTCGCTCCGGTTCGGAACGCTCGGAAGTTCACGCCCGAAATGTCCGTTTCGAAGCTGCGTGGCCTTGTTTCGCCAAGCCCCTCCAATGTGATCCTTGTCGTCTCTCCACAATATACAGGGATCTTTCTGCTGATGAACGCGATGTAGGCTGCGTGATCGGCATGGGAATGTGAGAGCATCACTGCGTCGATCGTCGTCTTATCTTCTTCGAATTTGTAGGCACCCTCCAAGGGAGGCAATATGCCAAGCTCTAGAAGCCCTTTCTCATCTCTCGGAGAAAGCCAAGGATCTGAATAGAATCTTCTTCTATCTGCGAAACTCATCCCGAAGTCGAGGAGGATCCTCGTGTCTCGATCCTCAAGAAGAATCTTGTTGCCCCCTATTTCTTCGACTCCACCGTAGAAAGTTAGCTTCGCCATCGAGGCCTTTTCGTCTCCAGCCTCGCTATGGTGACCGTGTCAATAAAAGTGTTCGAGTAGCTCGGATGGCTCGTTTATTGCCTTTCGAACTCTACCCTTAGGGTCAAGCCTTGGATCTCTTTTGCCAGCTGCTTGGCAACTTCAAGATCCACTGGCATGTGTCGTGGGGTCCTTCCCTGAAGAATAGCTTTCGTTTCTGTGCTGCCGTCCGGTAGCCAAACCGTGTTGATTGTGAGGATGGAGAGAGGTGAGAACAGCTCCTCCAGAAACTGCCTATCGTCGCCCCCATAGCCCAGAACCTTTATCTTCTTTCCTCCCGCCTGCTCACTGATAGCCCGAATGATCCTCCCTTCCAACCCAACGACCTTCCCGATGTCGCGCCTGTCAACCATGATTGCCAAGTTTTCTCCCACTTCAGCAGCCTTATGAAAATGAACTTCCTGAAGGATCGGATAGCTCCTTTCAAGCTCTGATAAAAGTTTGATAACCTTAAGATCGAGTTGGCTGATCTGCCCTCTTTTCAGTCTCTCTTCACATTTCGGGCACAGTATGCCACTCTTCACACAGAAGCTACATAGTTCCGTTCTTACCAAGCTTGAACCTCCCGTGAAAAATGGGGAAGGGATTGTGGAGCCTACGGTTGGCTTGCGCTCTACTTCTTCAACACCAACTCCATAGTGCTCACGTTGGATGGAGCTCCACCTTCCCGTGCAGGCAGCTGTTGGGTGCCGATCGTTATGGGACCGACCTTAATGTCAGGCATGAAGCGTCTTCGGATAATCTCGACGACATCCACCGCCCGACTTATTGCTCGTCCTCTCGCCTTCACAGTCACTTCTCCTGATCCTCCCTGTAGCAAGGTTATGCAGGCCAAGACATAGTTCATGACTGGCTTTTGTCCAATGAGCACTGCTGTTGCCTCTGCCATTGCATTTTCCTCCTTTGCGATGCTTTGATATCGCTGGTTCCGGCAGACGTAACCTTCAGTCGCTAATAAATGCGTTACGGTGATCTTTCGCTGTGTGAGACTTAAATGAGCGGAGGCATGCCCTAATCGATGGTTCAAACTCGGACTTGGGGTGAGCATAATAATGAAGCTCTTTGAGTACGAGGCAAAGTCAATCGCTCAGAACTTTGCTGTGCCCATTCCGAGGGGATTTGTTGTCTCTACTCCTGAGGAGGCGAAGAAGGCTTTCGAGGAATTAGGAAAGCGTTCGATTGTGAAGTCCCAAGTTCTTGTTGCTGGAAGGAAGAAGGCGGGCGGGATAAGATTCGCCTCAACCTCAGAGGAGGTTCATAATGTCGCGAAAGAACTGTTAGGAATGAAGATTCATGGTGAACCTGTAAGGAAGTTGCTTGTAGAAGAAGCCATCTCAGCGAGGAGAGAACTCTATGTTGGTGTCGCTGTTAACAGATCAGCAGGTTGCTACACGGTATTGGCGTCCATGGAGGGGGGCATTGACATAGAGGAAGTTGCTTCAAGGTCACCTGGGAAGATCGTTAGGTTGGATGTGGATCCAATTCAGGGATTGAGAGAGTATGAGGCACGGATCGTTGGGCGTAAGCTAGGTTTCTCAGCGAAGCAGTTGCTGGATCTGGCGGCGATAATCTCAAAGATCTACAGGATCTGTGCGACATATGACTGTGAACTTCTTGAGTCAAACCCTCTTCTTGAAACAGAACAGGGAGACTTCGTCGCGGCAGACTTCAGGGCTTTGATCGATGACAACTCGCTTTACAGGCATGTGGAGTTTCAAGAGAGAGTCAAGAGGGAAGGAGCAGAACTTACACCATTGGAGCTCAAGGCTAGGGAGAAGGGCCTGGCCTACGTCGAGCTTGATGGCAATATTGGCGTGATAGGGAACGGCGCAGGGCTGGTTATGGCAACGTTGGACATGATTCACTACTACGGAGGGAAGCCAGCTAACTTCTGCGACGCTGGCGCCGGTGGCGCAACAGCAGAGAGGATTGAAGCCGCCTTGGAGATAGTTCTCTCAAACGATCGGACCAAGACGCTCTTCATCAATGTTCTTGCAGGCATAACAAGGTGTGATGATGTCGCTAGAGGAATCGTGGCAACTAGAGAGAAGGCACGAATCAAATTGCCTATCGTGATCCGTATGGTCGGAACGAATGAGGAGGAGGGTCGCAGGATTCTCGAAGAAGCGGGGATTCCTTTCTTGGACAGTATGGAGGAGGGAGCAAGAGAGGCGGTTGCCAGATCCCTGAGGTGACTTAATGGCGATTCTTGTAGGGAAGAATACGAGGGCAGTGGTTCAGGGAATCACAGGGTCGCAAGGCATGTTCCATACGAAGCTAATGCTGGAGTACGGTACGAAGATAGTCGCCGGAGTCACCCCCGGCAAAGGTGGGACGAATGTGTACGGCGTTCCAGTGTACGACACGGTTAGCGAGGCAGTGGATGTGCACAAGGCTGACGCCTCAATAATCTTCGTTCCCGCTTCTTTCGCTAAGGATGCTGCCTTGGAAGCTGCCAATTCAGGCCTCAGCCCTATCGTCCTAATCACTGAAGGGATTCCTGTCAGAGATACAATAGAGCTCTTGGCGGTGACGCGCTTGAGGAAGACGGTGCTGATTGGGCCGAACACACCTGGAGTTATAACCGCTGGCGAATGCAAATTAGGCATCATGCCTGCGCATGTGTTCTCGAAGGGAAGCATTGGGTTGGTGTCGAGGAGTGGAACCCTGACATATGAGATAGCTGCCGGGTTGACCAGGTCCAGGCTTGGCGAGACAACATGCATAGGGATAGGGGGAGACCCGATAGTTGGATTGACGTTCATCGATCTGCTTGAGATGTTTAGATCGGATCAGGACACAAAGGCGGTGGCGCTAATAGGAGAAATCGGGGGGAACGCCGAGGAGCAAGCTGCAGAGTACATCAGGAGGGCCTCCTATCCGAAGCCTGTGGCTGCCTACATTGCCGGGAGAACCGCTCCCCCAGGGAAGAGGATGGGCCACGCAGGTGCCATAATCTCCGGGAGGACTGGGACGGCTGACAGCAAGATCGAGGCGTTGCGGGAGGCTGGTGTACATGTGGCTGAGAAGCCTGCAGACGTGGCCCGATTGCTAGCCAATCCAATCAGATAGTTATCCCTGAGCGTACTAGATTTGACGATCGACAGCTTGAGTGACTGGAAAAGAACTCACTACTCCACTGAGATAGCGACGCAGCTCGATGGTAGAGAAGTGATCCTCTTTGGCTGGGTTCAGGACCTTCGAGATCTCGGCAAGATTCTCTTCATGACTGTCCGAGACAAGAATGGTGTTGTTCAGATCACCGTTCCGAAAGCGAAAGCCTCGAAGGAACTCTTAGAGAGGATTTCTCGAATGGGGAAGCAATTCGCTGTTGGCGTGAAAGGAGTCGTTCACACAACAAAGGAAGCGC
>CAZZFQ010000059.1:0-3507 GCA_964653695.1 uncultured Candidatus Bathyarchaeia archaeon
ACGCTCGACTGGATGTTCGACCCGACAGAATTTAGAAAGGAAGCTACGGATACAAGGGAGTAGTCTCTCCTCCTACTCTGTCTCGACTCATTGTTCATGAAGGTGAGAGAACACGGTCATCAAACCGAATATAACCGTTGCCTGATTTCAGTTGCTTAGCGTAGGAATCTAATCCTGAGAAATTCGGGGAGATTGATTTTGCGATCTTCATGAGTATTCATAGAACAGGCGAAATGGATTCTGTACGTTGGTGCTCCGGGCGGGAGTCTCGTAGCGTTCTGTCGCTACTTCGAATTCGCGAACCTGGAATGCTTTCCTAGGTTTCCCGCGATCAGCGACTCGATTGGCCTTCGCACTGACGGCGAATAAGGCCGCTATGCTTAACCGGGCTACATTCGGCAGAAGGTGCTCTTCCACCGGAGCCCTTAGCTGCCCGGAGCATCTTGAGAAGCATCTAGCTGCGTTAAAAAACGTTTTCCGTGCAGTAAGATTCTTCTGATCACTTGTAGACGATGTCGCCCGGTCGGACTCGATCTTTCACCTTCAGTCCGATCGCCTTGCCTGCCTCTGCTCTCTGGATGTTCTCATGTTCGATTTGCATCGAGTCAACTTTCTGCTCGAAGTTGGTGGTGTCCCCTTTGATTAGGACACTGTCTCCCACGCTGAGCGGTGCAGTCAGCTGCACCACGGCTACGTTGATCTTGGAGTAGAAGTGAGTTACCTTACCTACCTCGGCCTTGCCTTCTGCCATATACTCACCTAGATCGTAGCTAGATTATGCGATGGTTTGCTTTTTACGCTATCGCTTCACACTGAAACCTTTGAGCTCACCAGTCCAGCTTTCCTCGTGAAGTTCAACCTTGGTAACGTGAGCGCCCAGGGGGCCCCTTCTACAGAAGTCGACCATCAGATCCACGGCACGATCTTCTCCTTCGAGAATGGCCTCAACCCTTCCGTCAGACAGGTTCCTAACCCAACCATTAACTCCCAACTCTAGAGCTGTCTCCTGTGTATGATGCCTGAAGAAGACGCCTTGAACCATGCCTGAGACGTAGACGTGGACTCGCTTCATCAGACTTGGCCCTCCACCTTCTGAGGGAAGAGTATTGGACAAACATGTAGGTTGCGCTATAGGCAATATATATTGGCGGAAGATGTTTGTAAGCGCCTTTGGCTTGGCAGGCTGTTTCCTTGATTCGTCTAGTTGTGTTCGACGCGGATGGCACGTTGTGGGAGCATAATGACATATCGTCGCTAACACCTCCTTTCCATAAGATCGACGAGAATACTCTGGCCGACAGAAATGGAGCTGAGATACGGCTTCATCCTTCCGTTAGGGAACTACTGAATGAACTGAAGGCCAGAGGCGTCATAGTTTCCATGGCTAGCTGGAACAAGCCTGAGCCGGTCTTCGAGGCACTGAGGAAATTCGGCATCGCAGACTACTTCGCACATCCCAAAGTCGAGTTCCACCCGAACAAGTATGAGATGATAAGGAAGTTGCTGGCTGACTTGGAAGCTGAAGGATCTACAGTGAAGCCTGAAGAGATCCTTTACGTTGACGACCAGACATGGCACATTGAAAAGGTCAGAAAGGAAATAGGAGCAGTCAAGTTCCTGCATTTTGGAATGGACATAAGCAAGATATTCGATATCTTGAAGTTCCTCTAGCGCCGCCTTGCGTCACATCCTTCTATCATGATCATACACACTTTCAATAAACAAGGGTCCGTGCTTGGAAGCCTTAATACCGTGTTGAGTGAACGTCCTATCGAGAATTGTTGGATATCGGGGAGACTGCTCTTGGGGAACGTTGAAGAGGCGTTGCGATGGCTTGACCAAGCGAAAGCAGATCTGAAAACTGCTGCAGACTGCATGAAGGACGGAAACCACTATGCTTCGACGTTTTTCTCTCAGCAATCAGCCGAGAAGGCCCTCAAGGGTTTTCTATACTCGACAGGGCTGAGGGCGATAATAACCCATTCCGTTGTTGAGTTGCTAGAAAGGTCTTCAGAGCTGAATGCTGAGTTTGAGAGGTTCATTGACGTGGGCAGAGAGCTCGACCGACACTATATAGGATCGAGATACCCCAATTTCTACCCGGAAGGGCCAGCATACAAGTACTACACAAAGGAGATTGCCCAGCGATGCTTAAGCTATGCAGAGTCAATATTGAAAGAAGCGGAGAAGTACGTCAGAAAATAGATGAGTACGTGAGAGAGGTCAGAAGGAAGCTTCACCCAAGCCTTGTAATTCTATTCGGTTCGTTCGCTTCAGGGGACATAAATGAAGGATCTGATGTGGACATACTGGTCGTGGCAGATTTCAAGGAGGAATTCCTTGACCGGATAGGACTCCTAATGGATCTGAACCGATTCCGAATTCCGATTGAACCCGTTGGCTATACTCCCAAAGAATTCGAGAAGATGAAGAGAAAGGGCAACCTGTTTGTGACAGAGGTTCTTGAGAAGGGAAAGATCCTATTCAAATCGCGTCTTACTCAACCTGCAACGAACAGGAGCCTAGATCCTCAGGCTTAGGTTCTTAGCTGTCTGATGATCCGTTTCTTCGGGAGTTTAGGTTTTCTTGCTCGTTTAACGTCCGCGATAGCCGTTTCTATTCACCTCTAAAGCTTGAGAAGTCTGGCCGCGTTCCCTCCTAAGATCTTTTCCTTCTCGTCGTCGCCGATTTTCATCTGTTTGATTCTTTCTACGGCATTTTCCAAGTCTGCAATCTGGTGAGGGAAGTCGCTTCCAAGAACTATTTTCTCGGCTCCTGAGAAGGCATATGTAGACATGAGCACATCTTGGTCATAGCAAAGGGAGTCCATCCAGATCTGTCTCAGATAGTGAGATGGAGGCTTTGAGATGTTGACTTTGCATTCAGGATAGGCTTGGAAACCTGCATCGATTCTGCCTCGAAGATATGGAAAGACGCCACCAAGATGAGAAGCAACCAACTTCAGCCCTGGCAATCTTTCTAGGATGCCGCTGAAGACGAGCCTTAGCACTGCAAGTGTGGTGTCCACGCCGAATCCCAAGATGGGAACCAGCCTGTAATCGTCCATAGCTGCATGGTTGATGGGTGATGTGGGATGGATGTGCAGCGGGACATCGAGCTTCGCAGCCTTCTCATAGATGGGCATGAACCTTTCCGAGTCGAGTGGCTTATCATTGACGTTGGACAGAAGCATGGCGCCCTTCAGTCCCCGCTCTTCGACGGCTCTTTCAAGCTCGTCCGCTGCCGCGTCAGGCTCCTGTAGAGGCAGCGTAGCCAACGCAGCGAACTGATTCGGATGTTTCTCCACGATCTGGCCGAATTCGTCGTTTGTCGACTTAGCTAGCCTTATGCCTCTCTTTGGATCCTCACGTTCAACGCCTGGAGTGGTGAGGGTCAACACCTGCATGTCCACGTGGCATCTATCCATAGCTTTCAGTCTATCTTCTACGTGTATGTGAGGTCCGACAATGATGTTGTAGTCACCGGCGTAACGTATCAGTAGCCTTC
>CAZZFQ010000059.1:3607-6379 GCA_964653695.1 uncultured Candidatus Bathyarchaeia archaeon
TCCTCTTGAGTTCATCCAAGTATGCTTTTGGATAGAAGTGATTGTGGAAGTCAATGATCATGCCATATCCCTTGTATTAGAATCAGCTTGTTTCATAAAAATGGAACAGACGTATTTTGACGCAGGTCCGACTGCCATTTCCTTCCTCTGTCTGCCAAGATCAGTTGGCACTGACTATGCAGGCCGAAGGAGTGGAACATCATTGAAGTGGTGCGAAGCTAGGTTCTGGGCTCATCTTGGAGTGGCACAGATAATGCAACTGCTTAAATTGAAGCTATGGGTCGATTCAGAGTTTCACCTGTACTAGAGAGCTAAGAGCGATGAATAATTCCAAGCGCCCAGGAAGAACAGAGAAAGGCGTTCTAGCAGCGATAACGTCCTCGCATCTTGCTCAGCATTTCTGCGTTGGGTTCTCTGTTCTTTATCCGGACATCATGTCAGATCTTAACCTCAACTACACAGAGCTCGGCGTCGTGTCTGGAGCCAACAGCATAGTGTCAGGCTTTATCCAGATGCTATGGAGTCTGCTTAGCCGCAGTGTTGCCAAGAGAGCTTTGTTGGGATTTGGCAACGTAGTGATGTCGACTGGGATTTTCGTGATGGGCTTATCCCACAGGTTTGTGGAATTGGTAACGGGCAACGTCGCTACCGGTGTCGGCCAGGCTGCCCAACATCCTGTTGGCGCATCAATAATCACCCAGAAATTCCCCAAGGAGAGAGTGCCTGGTGCACTATCGATCCACTATGGTTTCGGATATATCGGAAACATAATCAGTCCTGTCCTCCTATCGATCGTGGCCACGTCCTTTGGGTGGCGTTTTGCAACATACCTGCTTGCAGTCGTTCCGCTCATGGCTGGCTCATCCATTCTCCTGTATCTCAGAGGCGAAGATTCAGCTTCTCGATCGATTCAGGAAAGAGAAAGAGCGAACCTGTGGGAGGACGTGAGGTCAGCGGTTCGCATCAGAGGCGCGATGCTAGTAGTTGCGGCTGAGTCCTTTGCGGTTGGCGGGACTGGCATGGGAGTCATAATCACCTATGCACCGCTCTTTCTAAGGCTCGGCCTGAATGTGGAAAGCTTGGAGATGAGCGCAATCTACTCCATCTCAGTAGTCGGAGGAGTGATCGGAACTCTACTCGTCGGACGCCTTGCACATAGGTACGGCAACCTGGAAACAGCGACGCCAGTGATAGGCGCAGGATCTCTTCTCATCCTTCTACTGACGGCGTACGGTTCATTCAACGTGTTGCTGATACCTCACCTGTTCATAATAGGCGCGACATCATTCTCGACCGCTAGCCTACTTCAGGCACATCTTGCCTCTGTTTCCACGCCACGTCAGAGAGATGTTCTGTTTGGTCTGTACTTCACCATCTCTCAAGGGATAAGTTCAATATGGACGACACTTACGGGGTTCTTGATAGACGCATACGGCTCATTCAATCCAGCTTGGATTTTCAGGGCAATCTTGGGAACCGTTGCACTTCTTCTGCTGATAATAGCGCGAACTAAGCGATCCCCAACTAATTAGGCCATGCTTCTCTGTTGCTCGTCAATGAGAAAGATCGAAGGTTCAGGCCTTGAGTATGACCTGGACCTCTACTCTATGCCCCATTTCACTGTTATCTTCACAATCAGAAAGATCACGAAGGCAACTATCAGGAAAGTGATGAAGCTGCCTATGAAGTGGCCTACACGGAATGGTCCAGCCTGTATCGCCTCCCAAGCTATTCCAGGCGTGACGAATTGGATAATTGGCATTATCAGGTCTCCTACCAAGGCTTGAACGAGGCCGCCTAAGTATATCCCCATAATGAACGCAACAGCCATCCCCATGACCTTGTACTTCGAAAGGAAATCAATGAACTCAGCCCGCAGGCCCTTGGGAGAAGGTGGCGAGGGAGGAGCAGGTTTAGGTTCCAGGAGCGTTCGGATGCGCCGTAACTCTTCGAGCATTTCTTCTTCCTTGGCCAAACAATCACCGGTCATAGGTTTCCTTGAATGCCATTATAAGACTTCACAGAATGCAATGTGGGGCGTGACCGTTGGCCCCTAGCACCGCAAACGGTTTTTGCGTCCTACAAGATCCAGCGCGTGCTCTAGGGGCTTAGTCCCGTTCCAACATCCGCCCAGATGTTTTCGCTTATCTTCTTGTATCCTATCTTTTCGTAAACCCTGATAGCTGGGTAATTGTCTGACCTCACGAACAAGGCGGCCGCTTCAGCGTTTCTCAAAGCTTCTTCTGTGATAGCCGATGTCGCCAGTGTCGAGTAACCTTTGGACCGATGATCAGGATGCGTATAGACTCCACCTATCATCCAGACTTGCGGTATTTGAAGAAAAGAACCAGAATAGGAAACTAATTTCTCGTCAATGAAGACCCCGTACATTCTCATTTTGCTTAGCCATTCCATGTATTTCTCGACAGCTCTCTCTGGTCGGTCCTTTCTGGTTGAGAGAAGCTTTGCAAGCTGTAGAGCATCATCATTAGTGTGCAACTGCTTTACAAGATCGGACTTGTACAGCTTCGCTTTGCCTTTTCTCACCAGCATCCAATTCTCAATGTAATGCTTCGCGTCAGGGAATCTTCTCTGTATCACTGGCAGAAGATTTGGCGGTGCGTGCATGATGAAGTAGTCTTCAGGTGCATATGTTATCAGTTGCTCAGCTGTTGCTGCGTGGTCCGATTCCAACACTATGCTTGTAGGAGAAACGGCAGTGTACGTGAGAATGTATCCGTCGAGATTTTCGTCTTCAAAGGCTGCGTATGT
>CAZZFQ010000059.1:6479-8950 GCA_964653695.1 uncultured Candidatus Bathyarchaeia archaeon
TGTTGGTTTCGTCAACTTTTTCCACTTTGAGCATCTGGTTCTCTTCTCCTTCGCCTAGTCGATCGCTGAGAGAGGCTTGAGCGACCTTGCTCACTCTTGACGCTGACACTTGCTCTGAAGGTTACGGCTGAAGTCAGACATGCTTTCGGTAGAATGCGTAGCAAGTCTGTTTTCTACGCTAGTCTCGACAAGATTTCTTCTCTCTTGAACGATCTTGTCCCGAAGTACAATACGAGGAGGTCAACTGTAGCGAAGACTCCTATTAAGGCGCCGACTACTGTGGGTCCAAAGAAGATTGCTCCTGAAACCTGCCCGAGCACCAGCATCAGTACAGGTATGAGCAGAATTGCGCTGATCTGCTGAGCCTCTCTAAACCCCTTGACCCTCGCTGAGATTATTACCGTTAGCCCTATACCAGCAAGAGCTATCGTTGGAGCAACGCCGAAGATGAGCATAATCCAGACCAAGTTGGGAAGTAACAACCTGCCGCCAAACAGGGAGAACGAGAAGAGATCTATGACTGTGGAATAAACGGCGAACGAGACCGCTGTCACAATCATGGAAGGAAAGAACGATACTAGCATTTTCCCTAGGAGTAGCTCGCTGTCAGAGAGAGGAGCCGCCAAGAGTGCTTCAATCGTCCTCCTTTCCTTCTCCCCAGCGAAACTGTCTGATGCTATTACGCTCGATGCCATAAGAGGAATGATTAGAAAGAACGGGGCGAAGAAGTAGAGCGACATGACGTAGACCAAGGCCTGCCAAGCGTTCATCCCTGCAAGCTCTTCTCTCACTTGGCTTGGAAGATTCTTCATCATTGATGTTGAGTTCTCTAAAGGTGGCCCTGATATAGATGACAGACTTGGAGTCACGATAATGAGAGTGGGAAGTACGATCGATATTAGGATAGGTACTGCTACTATAGGGAGGAGGATCTGCCAGTTTCTCCTGATCTCACGCCAGTCTTTTCTAAAGACCAGCATGACCATATGTGCTCTCACGATTTTTCCTCTCTAACCAGTTTCAGGTAGGCTTCCTCGAGCGATGGTCTATGGATATTGACTTCGAGAACCTTGCCTCCAGCATAGACGATTTTCGTGACTATTTCTGGAGCAGACTCCGCCAGATTGTCGACGGCAATCAGCAGTGTACCTGAAGTATCATCTACACTTATTTCTCTGACTTGTTCAACCTCTTTGACCGCGCGAAGTATCGCTTGATCTGTTCTCTTCAGTCTGACTTGAAGGGTTGGTTCGCCTGCTATTCTGTCTTGAAGCTCTTCAGGAGTCCCTGCGACCACACGTCTACCTCGATTTATGATCATGACTCTATCACATAGCTTCTCGGCGTCTTCTAGGCGATGTGTGCAGAGCAGAACGGTGTGGTTTTCACGCTGGCTTAGGTCTGCGATTAGATCTCGTATCCCCTTTGCCGATTCTGGGTCGAGGCCAGAGGTGGGCTCGTCTAGCAATATGATAGGTGGCTTGTGTACTATGGTTCGAGCAATCGCAAGTTTCTGCTTCATTCCTTTTGAGAGCTTTCCTACTTTATCGTTTCTCCGATCCCACAATTGGAAAAAGTCGAGCAGTTCTCTGATCCGATCTTGTCTTTCCTGAGCGTCATAGAGGCCGTACGCTTCTGCGAAGAATTCAATGTTTTCATGCACTGTAAGCCTTTCATAGAGGCTCGGGTTTTCAGTTAGTATTCCAACTATTTCTCTGACTTTCGTCGGCTCCTCGGATATGTCGAATCCGCCAACCTTGGCTGAGCCTTCCGAAGAAGAAATCAGACATGCCAACATGCGGACTGTTGTTGTCTTACCAGCACCATTCGGACCTAGAAGGCCAAAGATTTCTCCTCCCTCGACTACCAGGTCTAGGTGATCTACCGCTGTGAGGGGCCCGAACTTCTTCGTCAATCCGTTCAGTTCAATGCTTGGCAAGTAGCAACCTTCTCATTGCTTATCCTTCGACTTTGCCCACACGAAACGCCTAATTCACTTTCTCAGCATGCGCCAAGATCAGCAGTATCTGCCTCTAAAATCCTAGTTTCTCTTTTGCGAAAACCTTTGTGATTCGGTTGGGCGCTATTTCTCTCTCGATTATCAGGATCTTGTTTATGCTGTTCCCAACTCCGTAAGCTTTTCTGGCACGGGCATCCTCTGGCGGAAGACAATGCTCCTTTATCCTTTTGAATTCTTCGTCGAGATTCTTGACAATCTTATGTGTTCGATAATTGGGGCTGTCTTGGGCTTTTTGTTGGTTTGGTGGATTGGGTGAAAGTGTCGGCGGCAGATTGGAATTCCTTGATTGCCGTGTCCTTAAGACCGTCTAATCGGGAAGGAGGCCACTAGATTCCTAGAAGTCTCGAAACTGAGCGCAAGCGTTAACTATTGATCGTAGCCAAGCGGTAGCTCACACACGTTTTGGCGATTGAGGTTCTGTCAACATGAGCGATAAGCCAATCTCCGCTGA
>CAZZFQ010000060.1:0-8930 GCA_964653695.1 uncultured Candidatus Bathyarchaeia archaeon
TTTGTCTCGACGGATTTTGGATGCCAGACCTTCCGCCAGTTTCCTGTGAATCTCTGGATCTGAGGTCGCTCTGACACCTGCGGAGTCGTGAGAAGAACCAGTTACAGTCACAATTAATCCCCGCCCTAGGGGAGGCATGCCTCTCGGATACTCGTCTCCAGAAGTGAAGAACGGCTGGTGAAGAATTTCTTTTCTTTCGAAGATTCCTATTTGCTGAGGAAGGTCAATTCGCTCTCTCAGATGCGAGACTATTTCATCTGAAAGAAGTATGACAGGAGTCCTGTATTGTTCGGACAGGTTGAAGGCCTTGACAGTCAGGGTGAACATTTCTTGGACCGAGTTTGGTGCTAGAGCTATGATCTCGTGGTCGCCATGTGTGCCCCATCTGGCTTGCATGACATCGCCTTGAGCACACTTTGTTGCCTGTCCAGTGCTAGGCCCTACTCTCTGAACATCCACCACGACACACGGAGTCTCGGTCATGATAGCTAAGCCGATGTTCTCCTGCATGAGGCTGAACCCTGGCCCCGAGGTGGCGGTCATCGACTTCACTCCTCCCCAGCTGGCGCCTATGACAGCGCCCATCGAGGCCATCTCGTCCTCGAGCTGAATGCATGCGCCTCTGAGAGAAGGCAACCTAAGTGACATCCACTCCGATATCTCATTGGCAGGCGTGATTGGATATCCTGCAAAGAACCGGCATCCCGCGGCGAGGGCCCCCTCGGCGCACGCAATATTGCCTTGCCAAAAATGGCTTCCTGGCCTTGCGGTAGTCAGCCTCGTCAAGATTCCTCTTCTGATAGTCGGTTCTGCCTCTGGAAATAAGCCTTTGTGAAATCCGTTCAGTAGCTTCTTCTCCGCCTCTGCCAATCTTTTTGAGAGAAAGTCGACATACGGATAGTCAGGTTCGAGATGTCTGTTGTTTCCCAGAATAGTTGCTGATGATAGAGAGAAAGCCTCGGGTGTCCCAGACAACTTAAGACATCTTGGAGCGAAAGTTGAGTTCCGTCTTCTAGATGTCGCAGACTACGTCATAGGCGATAGGGCTGTTGAACGAAAGACGACGAGCGACTTTGTTTCCTCTTTGTTCTCTGGAAGGCTATTCGAACAAGCAAGGAGGCTTTCTGAGTCCTATGTGATGCCACTAATGGTTGTTGAAGGAGATCTTCAAGCATCTTTGCAAGAGATTTCCAGGCCAAAGACTTTCTGGGGATCGATTCTGTCCTTGGTTCTGCAATATGATATTCGCCCTTTCTTTACAGTCGACGCGTTGCAGACGGCGGAGCTTGTTTTCACTTTTGCACGCCATCTCTCGTACGGGAAGCGAACTCCTCCCGTCATCGTTAAGAAGCCACGAATCTCATCTGATACTCAACTTCAGCTGTTGGTTGTAGGGAGCCTCCCGACCATAGGGCCCAAACTTGCTGAGAGGCTTCTCGAGCGATTCGGAACGATCCGGAGGATATTCGAAGCGTCGCCTGGCGAGCTGGCTTTCCGAGGAGGACTTGGAAGATCGAGAGCTCATAGAGTATCTTCAGTTCTTGACCTGCCGTATAGATCTGGGTACGCTAAAGGGCGTCAGTCGACGCTCAGACCGGAAGAATAAAAAGCTGTTCTGCCTGCCTACGGATAGGCCGGGTCTCACGATATGCGGTTGTTGGCTTTTAGAGAAACCGCTGATGAGATACTCAAGGACGCGGCCGAATCGATCCGCAGCATACCTGTGTCTCAGATCGAGAAGATGGTCACTCTCCTCATAAGGGGAAGGAAGAGGAGGATTCTGATAATTGGCACAGGCAGAAGTGGCTTGGTCGGGCGTTCTTTCGCCATGAGATTGATGCATCTCGGCTTTGATGTTAATGTTTTGGGAGAAACAATCACGCCCGCGATTGGAAAGGGAGACATAGTCGTTGCCATATCAGGATCAGGTGCAACTGCACTTCCGGTTACCTCGGCTAGGATTGCAAAGAGAGTCGGAGCGTTCATAGTGGCGGTTACAACAAGACCCAGCTCGCCTTTAGGAAGGATTTCAAATCAAATTGTTCACATTAAGGCGAAATCCAAAGCTGCCAGAGAGAAGGACTTCTTTCTAAGGCAGATTGTCGGGGAGCACGAGCCTCTTGCTCCGCTTGGAACCTTGTTCGAGATATCAGCTGGAATCTTCTTTGACAGTTTGATCGTTGAATTGATGAGACAACTAGGAGAGACTGAGGAAGAGCTGAGACTTCGGCACGCAACGCTTGAAGGCCTGTGAGGAATCTCATTTCCAGCGCTCAAACGCTTGGGACTGACTAATACTTATCTACGAAGATCCGCTTCTCATTTCAAGAGGATTTCAGATGTCCCTTGTTATCAAGAATTGTGACTGGGTTATCACTCAGAATCCGTCTAGAGAGGTCCTCAGGAACTGTTCCGTTCGAATGGAAGACGAAGAGATTGTTGAGATCGGACGCTTCCAGGGCAGTGCTGAACATGTTATTGACGGGTCAGGAAAGGCCTTGTTGCCCGGCCTGGTCAACACTCATACCCATCTCTCTATGACTCTAATGCGAGGGTTCGCAGATGACATGCGCCTCAAAGAATGGTTGGAGACTAAGATATGGCCTCTTGAGAAGAGGTTGACAGGTGACATATGCTACCGCGGGGCACTACTGGGCTGCCTAGAAATGATTAGGACGGGTACGACCTGCTTTATGGATATGTATTTCTTTCTCAAGGATGTCTCAAGGGCGATCGGTGAGAGTGGTCTCAGAGCTATCCTTTCTCATGCCATGATCGACCTTTTCGATTCGGAACGAGCTGAAACCCAAAGGCGGACGACGCGGGAATCGCTGGAATACATTAAGGGTCTTCGGAATTCACGGATAGGGTTTGCCATGGGGCCTCATGCTCCTTACACGTGTTCCGAGGAGACGCTTCTATGGTCAAAGGAAGTGGCGGAAAAGGAACACGTGCCTGTGCATACCCATGTCGCGGAGACTAGGCATGAAGAGGCTGACTTCGAGAGGACGAAGGGAATGAGCGAAGTGGAATACCTAGAGAAGATTGGTTTCCTTTTTCCAGGGTTAGTTGCGGTGCATAGTGTCTGGCTCACTCGAAGAGAAGTCGAAAGCTTTGCCAAACACAAGGTCAAGGTTTCGCACTGTCCCGTGTCGAATATGAAGCTTGGAGAGGGTGGAGTGTGCCCGGTTCCCGAGATGTTCGCTCAGGGAGTTACGGTGTCTTTGGGGACTGACGGGGCTGCAAGCAACAATTGCTTGGACATGTTTGACACGATGAAGATCTGCGCGTTGATGCATAAAGCGCACTATTGGGATCCAACAGTGCTACCAGCACAGAAGGTTCTTGACCTCGCCACCATCGAAGGAGCGAAGGCGCTTGGCCTCGGAGATAAGGTGGGGAGCGTTGAGGTGGGCAAGGAGGCAGATGTGATATTGTTGGACTTGAAGTCCCCAAATCTGACGCCGATCCATGGACAGAACACAGTCGTTTCGGACATGGTATATGCGGCCAAAGGAATGAATGTGGACTCTACGATAGTGCAGGGAAAGCCGCTCATGCTCAATAGAAAGGTCATTGCGCTGGACGAAGAGAAGATCATGAGAGAAGCTGCTGAAGTAGCCCTAAACCTTACTGGTTAGCTCAGCTTCATGTATCACCAGATAGCCTGAAGAGCCTTCCCACTGTTTGGAAGTCTTTCTCAGTGTGATGCTTGCCCGAAAGAAATCAGCATCTGCAACAAAGGTCTCATATTCTCCCCCTTCGCCGCTGAGATGAATTCCGTATTCGGAGCTCAGTTTCTTAAGTTCCAATAGAGTATCTCTATTGAGCTTTCTTCCGAGCCAGCTCTCGTCAAGTCCGAGCGCTGAAACTCCCACGAAATATGTCTCAAACCCGAGGTCTATCGTTTGATTCAGGAGCAGTTCAGGATCCTTATGCCATAGAGGCGCAAAGCTGGCGATCCCGATCTCCTCACATATGGCGTCGATTCTTCTCTTTTGGTAGCCGCTGGCTACTGCACCTGACACTGTCCCGTGCAGACGATGTGTGCTCTTCAAGGCGCTCAAGGCTCGCTTCAGAGCGTCTAGTTCCTTCTTCTTGTCAGGAGGGGACAGGACTGGGATCACTGGGACTCCAATAGCTTCGCCTTGAAGGCGAGCCCACTGGATCGCTGGGAAATGGAACATCCATGAGGCCGGGTCGCTAGGCTCCATCACGAGTAAGCTCGTGACGTTCCATCCTTGGTGAAGGACGTGCCATGTTGCTAGGCAACTGTCTTTACCGCCGCTAAACAAGACCGTGACGTTCAGAGCTTTTCACCTTGGCATCTGAGCATTCGATACTTTCCGGTCTAGGCCTATGACCTTGTGGAGGGCATGTGCAAACGCTAGCTCAGTCTTCCTTTGTGTTCGAACTGCTTTTCGAATAGCACTCTCATTCTTTGTATCGTGTCTGCCTCTTCAGTTCGCTTATCCTCCCTGATTCTCACTATCCTCGCAAACCTCAAGGCAAATTCAGACTTGTAGTGAGGGCTTTTTTGAATCTCGTTATAGGCGACTTCCACGACGAGTTCAGGCTTTACCGTGACAGTGTAATCTCCCTCTGAGATCTTGAGCTCTTGAAGCCTTCTTGTCATCCATTCGAATTCCTCGTCTGTCAGACCCTTGAAGGTTTTTCCGACCTCCAGAAACTCTCCACTGGCTTCATCCCGTGCTGCAAGATGATAGTTGCTCAGCCAATTTGATCTTCTTCCATACCCCCAGTCTGCGGCTACAATTACTAGGTCGAGTCTGTCGGCGGGCTTGATCTTGAACCATCTTCTTCCTCTTACCCCAAGCAGATATGGACTGTCTAATGCCTTCGCCATGAGACCTTCATGCCCGGCGTTCATAGCCTTGTGCATAAACTCCTCGATTTCACGTGGATCTCTTGTGATGATCCTTTCAGCCAGAATCTCGGGAGGACAGATCTGTGAGAGGAGCTTCCACCTCTCCTCGTACTTTAGGTCTGTGAGCTGCTGCCCGCTGAGGTACAGAATGTCGAAGAGATATAGTTTCAAGGGAATCTCTTGCGCAACACGACCGATCTCATGCGCTCTTCTGAATCGTCTCATCAACTCCTGAAAGGGGAGAGGCTTCATGTTGGACCCGACTGCTACAACTTCACCTTCGATTAGGACCTCTCTTGCCTGTACCTCTCTTTGGACTGTTTCGACCACGTCAGGCAAACTCTCAGTTACGTCAGTCAGCCGTCTGCTGAAGACTCTGACTTGTGAGTCTTTCTTGTGAACTTGTATTCTTGCTCCGTCGAATTTGAACTCGAACGCGGTGCCAGACTTGTGTTCATTGATTATCTCTGAGATATCATAGGACATTTCTGCCATCATGAGCCTTACAGGTCTGAATAGATTGATCCTGACTTCTTCGAGTGCCGCCTTTCCACCCGTCAGGGCGAGAAGGGCCACCTCTCCTATGTCGCCCACCATCATCAAGGACCGTCTGACCAAGTTGCCGCTTGACCCGCTTGCTTCGGCTATTGCGTCAAGCATCACGCCTTCAACAACACCTATCCTCATCTCGTGATAGAGCATGCGGACGAGATATTCGGCTTCCACTTGATCTGCCTCGCCGAGAAGACTTTCAACGATGCTCTCTTTTCGACTTCTGGATCTTTTTCCTGAGGCGGCCGCTATCTCAGAGAAATTTCTGTACACTCCCAAAACGGTTAACGGGCTTCGAAGAAGGGGAACCTGTCTCTGCTGGTGTTTCTGGAGGATCTTCCACAGGGTTCGGCCACTGACTTCAAGCACTCTCTCGTCTGAGTCTGGAAAGATCTTTCCAACTATCATGCGAATGGCCGCTGAGATCTCGTCCTGCTTCAGTTTTTTTAGGAAGTCGCCTATCTTCGCGACCTTCTCGTTTCTCTTCGTGGTTTGCTCGAGATCCCTGCACAGTAGGGCCAAATCGTGGAAGAGAGTTTCTTGCTCTGTCAACCATCTTCAACCCATCGGAAGAGACTTGACTGCGTTTCCAACTTCCTCATCCTTTCAACAACTGTAACAACTCGATTTCTCGAGAAGCCCCTTTGGCGGCATAGGAACTCGTAGAGCTCCCTCTCTCTGATTGGATGAAGAGCAGTTGAAAAACCTGTTGTCACTGGTGGGTTTAGGAAGATCCTTCTGATTTCCTGGTAGTTCTCGGATACTCTGCTCTTGATGCCCTCAGGGAGGTTCTCGATAGATCCGCATTCTTGAATGAGCTTCAGTGCTGTTTTCGGTCCTATGTCTCTTACTCCTTCGTTGAAGTCCGTGCCTATTATGATCGCGATATCTATCAACTGTTCTCGCGATATGGCTAGGTTTGTGCGGAGATCTTCAGCTTCGATAAGCTCTGGCTTGACTAGCCGGGCTACTCCCTTACTGGGGAGGTACTCTCTTCCCTGGATCGTCACATATCTAACGAGTCTAGGCGTTCCGAAGAGCAATGAGTCGTAGTCTTGACTGTTCGTTGCCCAGACTTGTCCTTGCGCAGTCATGTAGGCTGCTTGGGCTTCAGCCTCGCCGGGCGCTTGGACGTACGGTATCCCTAGCAGGTGAAGCAGTTGCTTTGCGTCGTTGGTCATTTCCTTGGTCAGGCGTCCTGTCATGACGGCCTTGGAGAAGGCGGTTCGCAGATCTCGCCTCTTGAGAGCTTCGGCAAGCTCCCTTTCAGCTCTATCTCTGATTGCTCGCCGCTTTTCTATTTCAGCAAGCTTCAATGCAGGGGGTTGTCCGTCAAAGACGTAGATCGGCCTTATGGCGTATTCAGACATAAGACGGCTGGACCGAAACATGAGACCGATCAGATGGGACGTTATGTTTCCATTTGGAGCTATAAATGGCGAGCCATCTGCTTTACGAGTGATTGAGAGAAACTGGTGAAGAGCGTTGTTTCCGTCAACAGCGAGACTCTTGCCTGTCATATCCTTGAGGGATATTGTGTGACGGCTAATGATCGGGGTAAGATTGACGCCCATCTCGCTACGCCTTGGATTGCTGATTGTCGGAGCTTGACGATACGCCCCCTACAGTGCCGTATCATGTCGCTTGATGATTCTTATTCAACACTTGAAAAACACTTCTCTGCTCTCCTCGGGAACCATAATGCATAAAAGAGATGCAACATTGTAGCACTTAGCCTTTGAAAATTCGGTCGGAGGAAAAAAATTGCCACGGTTCAAGACGACGAGTGAAATCCTGAAGATAATCGCCAACAAGGACCAGATCCGAAAGATGTAGTTGAGAGACTGCATCCGGAAGATATTGGCATTATCGCTCATGTCGATCACGGCAAGACTACTATGTCAGACTCATTGCTTGCCTCGTCAGGGCTTCTTTCGCCGTCTGTAGCGGGAACTGCGCTGGCTCTTGACTTCATGGAGGAAGAGCAGAAGAGGCAGATGACGATAAAGGCTGCAAACGTCAGCCTTCTCCACGAGAAGAACGGCGTTTCGTATGTTATTAACTTGATAGATACGCCGGGGCATGTTGACTTTTCGGGTAAGGTGACGCGGTCTCTCAGAGCCATCGATGGCGCGGTCGTCGTCGTGGATGCTGTTGAGGAAGTCATGGTTCAGACTGAGACGGTTACTCGCCAAGCTCTCGAGGAGAGAGTTAGGCCAGTGCTCTATGTTAACAAGATTGATCGGTTGATTAAGGAGTTGAAGCTTACCCCCGACCAAATTCAAGAGAAGATCGCACGTATAATAAAAGACTTCAATGGGCTCATAGACCTCTACGCGGAACCAGAGTTCCGGGATAAGTGGAAGGTAAGTTTTGCGACGAATACGGTTGCTATGGGCTCGGCGAAGGATCGTTGGGGCTTCACCTCAGCCATCGCCCAAAACCGTGGAGTGAAGTTCTCGGATGTCTTGGACGCCTACGCGCAGAACAAGGTTGAGGAGTTGAAGGAGAAGAGCCCGCTTCACGAGGCTATACTGGATATGGCGGTGGAAGCCATGTCTCCGCCCCATGTGGCCCAGAAGTATCGGATACCGAAGATATGGAAGGGAGATGTGAACTCAGAATTTGGTCGAGCCATGGTGGAGTGTGACGACAATGGGCCAGCGATCATGTGTGTGACGAATATTGTGGTCGACCCGCAGGCCGGTGTTGTTGCTACTGGGCGGCTGTTCTCAGGCACGATCAAGGAGGGGCAAATGATTCACCTTGTTGGTGCCAGGGTTGAATCGAGAGTTCAGCAGGTCTGCGTGTATATGGGCGTGTATAGGGAGGTTATCGGGGAGATAAATGCGGGCAATATTCCTGCCCTGCTGGGGTTGGAGGCTGCCAGAGCTGGAGAGACCTTGGCTACGTCCAAGGATGTTGCGCCGTTCGAGGCGGTTCACTATGTCACTGAGCCAGTGGTGACGATGGCAGTTGAGCCCAAGTTCAGCCGCGATCTTCCTAGGCTCGTGGATACGCTTAGGAAACTCTCGATCGAAGACCCGAACCTTGTCACAACTATTAACGAAGAGACTGGGGAGTACCTGATTTCAGGTATGGGAACCCTTCACCTGGAAATTGCCACGACGCTGATTAGCAAGACTGGCTTGGAGATGGTGACCTCGCAGCCGATTGTCATCTACAGGGAAAGTATTAGAAAGCCAGCTGGGCCCTTCGAAGGTAAGTCACCCAATAGGCACAACCGCATTAGGATCATGGTCGAGCCTTTACCTGAAGAAATCATTGACATGATAAAGCGAGGAGATATCGGAGGGTACATGGATCGCCACGCGTTGGCAAGGATCCTCAGGGACAAGGGTTGGGAGGCAGAAGATGCAAGAGGAGTCTGGAGTGTTGATGAGAGCTGCAACATCCTCACGGACGTGACGAAGGGAGCACAGTACGTGCAAGAAGCTAAGGACACGATCATCTCTGGGTATGAGTGGTC
>CAZZFQ010000061.1:0-8859 GCA_964653695.1 uncultured Candidatus Bathyarchaeia archaeon
TCTTCGACTATTACCCAGGCCACTACTATAATCCGGTGGAGGTCAGCACACCGCCGACAGTGCTTACAAGAGGTTTTGTAACGGTGCTACCGACTGCTCCAACGAATCCGATAGGCTTCTCCGGAATGTTGACAGGTGAACTCACATACACCACGGAGTTGAAGCCTATCTATGTGAACCACCTTGGCCCGTATGAGCTCAGATACAATGTCTTAGTCCCAGGCGCGAGTCTAGGCGGCGAATCATCGCTTGTGTTCTCACTCGATAGAAGAGGACTGGTCACAGGAAATGTGTACGGCTATACTTACTGCGATGACTGGAGAAGTGCCGCATGGACTATACTCCGGTTCACCGCAGCAGACGGGACTGTCTTCAACCATTACACGTTCGATGGCTGGTTTGCAGCATGGCTGAACAGTGGACCTTACACTTCCTCAGTGATCTACTGGACGCCGAGCGGGCAGGAAGGATATAAAGTTCAAACCATGCCGTACTATGTCAGCGACGGCTCGGTCGGAGCGCTTAGTATCTACTTAGAGCAAAGCGCAGTGCCCATTCCAGAATTCTCAATGGCAGCGATGGTGCTAGTGTTGTCGTTGGCAGCGTCCCTGTTCATCATGCGTAGGAGAAGAAGCCAGAATACAAGCTCCACCTGCTCCCTAACAGTCGCGTGAGATCATTTCACTTATGCCCTGCGGTTGGAACCCATAGTGAAGCGGACTCAAGAGACCTCTGCATGGCTTGAACTGTCTTCACATAGTTCCCCACATGGCACTAGCGTTCCGCATATACAGTCGTATATGCAGGCCCTCCATGTGTAAGCCGCTTAAACTGTCTCAACATGACCCCCAAGGCAGCCTCGAAGATCTCCTTGAGCCAGCCAATGGAGCAGTTACAGAAGGTCGGTGACTTCACCAGCCCTTCCCTCCCTAAGGGACAGAGACATCTACTTGTAGAGGTTCCTTTGTGGCAGAACGTGCTCCTGTCAGAATTCATCGCTTCCTATTCACCAATGATTTGGACGATGAGCTCTCTCGACCGGCTTCGAGTGTCCAGTTCAACCAGGACCAGTTGCTGCCAGGTTCCGAGAGTGAGCTTTCCGTCTTTGATCGGAACCGTTAGGGAAGGCCCTATCAACGATGCCCTGACATGTGAATGTCCGTTCCCGTCGTGCCAGCGCTTCTCATGCTCGTAGACCGCGTTTCGTGGAGCTATTTTCTCAAGCATAGATGGGAAATCTGTCAATAGGCCGGGCTCGTACTCTATTGTCGTGACTGCAGCTGTGGAGCCGGGTACGAATATCGTGGCTATGCCATTCTCGATCTGATTATTCTCAACTATGCCCTCAACTCTTGCGGTAATATCGACCATATCAACCTCACCTTTGCTCTTCAGATCAATTCGCTCGGAAAACACCTTCATGATACACAGGCCTCAACCAAGACAGATCTCGAATCCGGCTTATCAAGACAAAGGCTGAGCATGATCATTGCACTGTCATTTCCATGTTGCAGAGAGTCGCTGCCGGAAAGGCAAGCAGATCCACCACATACTTGAAATCAGGATGAAAGGTCACTTGTGAGAGATGAGATTACATGACGTATCGAGAAGGAGCAGAGAAATACTACGACCTCTTCGGCGAAAAGCAAGATGTAGGCTTCTACTTGGGTCTTGCTAAGCAGCAAGGTGGGAAGGCCCTTGAACTGGGCGTGGGTACTGCCCGCCTTGCTATTCAGCTCGCCCGGGCTGGCGTCGAAGTCTGGGGAATCGACAACTCTCCACATATGCTTAGGGCGGCAGAGGCGAAGCTTGCAGAAGAAGGACCTGATGTTCGGAGCCATGTTCATCTCAGGCAGGCAGATGTTCGGGATTTCAATCTTCCTGAGCGGTTTGGTTTGGTATACTTTCCGAGTTTCAGCTTCGATCACCTCCTCACCTGGAACGATCAAACCGCTGCCTTGAGATGCGTTCTCAGACATCTTGCCTTGAACGGCGCATTTGCTTTTGACCTCGCTCATGCACCCAAGATAGAGGCAGGCAGCGGTTGGTTCGTGGAGCGAAAGGCCCTTGATGACCGCAGAACTGTTGTCCGTCTCGGCTTTCACAAGACAAATGCTGAAAAGAGATTGATGACAATGGATCTCTGGTACGAGCTCTACGAGGATGGGCGAATGCTGGAACGGTACCACGAAGGAGGCGAAGTCTATGTTCACGATCCAGACTCTGTCAAACGTCTTCTAGTGGAAAACAGATTCGAGATTGCAAAATGGTACGGAGGACATGAGAAAGAAAGGTTCACCGACAGCAGCAAGATGATGGTCATCGTTGCCCGCTCCCTTTCAAAAACCATATAGAAGCCACCGTACGGGCGAGGAGAAAGCGTAGGCTCTGCGTTATGGCTGTCTCTCGAGTTGCCTTCGCATACTGATCTGAAGACTTCATATCCGATTCTTCAGAAGCCGTTCTTGTTGGTTTCGATCTCGATCTTCTCAAGCGTCATATAGCGTGGTTCAGCAGGGGTCGAGCCAAAGGATCTTTTCTCTCAAAACCTTCGAGCTAAACCCCCTCGCAAAGGAGCTATGTCTGCGGATCATAGGCATAGAGCAACTGAGTGAATCGAACCTGGACAACGTTCTAGGATCAGTGACAGAAAGCATAGTCTAAGAGAGGTCGATGGAAGGAAACATGTGCTAGAAGCCCTAAGGATGTGTTGCAAGAGAAGAAATCGTTTGTTTCTATGAAGCTTGGATTTGAGGTCAGAAACTCACGCATTCAGTAGCGGAGACTCTTCCTGAAATGCCGAAATCGAGACTTAGTTCATCAGTGCAGACCTATTCCATTGTTGTTCTTGCGGTAATCCTTCAAGTCAGCAGTTCTGTTCTGGCTGGCGATCGAGTACCCGCTGCAGGTTCGAGTGCCGCTATCACACAGATACTAGCAGTGGATATCTACTCTGATCAGGGAGGTCAAGGATCAAACAAGACAATGGGAACTTACACGATCGGTGATACCGTCAAGTTCTACATCTATATCAGCAGAAACAGCACGATACAAGAAACTGTCATCACCCCCAATGGATCAGTTTGGTCACGTGTGGCTGGACCAGTGAATTCTGGAACAATCATAGACTACTTTGACACTGAATACCCAACCGGTGAATGGGCAATATCAGTCAAAGCTTATGCAGAGAATGATGCAGTTACGGATACTGCTCCCTACGAAGTTGTAGACAAGGAGCCGTACGTCTGCACGAAGACGTCTTTGTTTAACATATCTGGGAGCACTGGAGAAATAGGACTCACTGGCAAAGTCGTCAAGATTTACCGCTATCCGGCGGGAGGAGTTCGCAGTTGGGATGTTCAAGTTGATAATGCATACTTTGGACCTGATATCCGAAATCAGACTGTGCATGTCCAGATGCTGGCTGTAACACACACATTAAGGCATCCTCCGGGGCATCTCGATGAGAACATAACGTTGGGATATGAGGTTGCGGTATGTGATTTACTCAACGGACAATCAGTCAGCGTGAATGGTTCTGTGAGCTATTACTTTGTAAAACTCAGCACGCTATGCGAACAAACTCATCCTCAAACTCCCCAAACAGGACCAAAGAGAATCGGGCTACGGGTGGGAGAAGCCCTAATTGTGGCTATGCTGTTGGTGACAGCTACGATAGCTATCCGTAAGAAGCATCCTCAGCTCCGAAGATATGGTAGCAATGAAAGCCCCGCCCATGAAGCGGATCCAGAACCCAGTGATTGCTGACAGAGCCATCCATGGCATCATCTGATGGAGAAGAGAGCAGAGGCTGCTCTATTACCTTCGGTCTTCTCTCCGGGTCTCCGAAAGACCTCTCATCGCATATATTCATTCTCCAGTCATCGGGTTCAAACTGGGCGAAGAATGTGGCCGCCAAGGAGACCGCCGCACCTCTCCAATCCTCTGAAGGCGAAACCATGTTCCCGCTCCTACGAGCATACCTCATCCTACGCCTAACTCTAGAAGACGAAAACTTTCCACTCCGCCATCAAGAAAAGTGAAAACTTTGATCCTCTACCAATACTTCTGCGTTGGATGTGGCTCAAGCCTTCTAGCATCCGAGCCTTGTGGATCCTGTTAACGTTCGATTATGGTTCAACTCGATCTGCCCATCATGCCAAGTGAACCTCTCGAACCATGTTGCATGGCGTCAAGCCGAGGCAGATATCTTTCTTCGACTGTCAAATACCATCGAAGAAGCTAAAGGGGAAGCTTTCATCCTATAGGCCTCGGCTCTGGTTCAGCAAGAACTTATAGGCTGGAACCACAAAGATTGTTCTTCCGTCGGTTTTTCGCATGTCTTCTTTGTCGAGGGAGATTGTGTAGCCCTTGTCAACCTTGAACCTATCCATGAACGCCTCCATTCCACTGAAGTCCATCCTTCTGCGCTTGATCTCGACTGGAACTGGCTTCGCATCGGTTAGAACCACATCAACCTCGTTCTTGTATCGATCTCTCCAGAAGAATTCTGCTTTCAACTGGTTGACTACGATCCACTCGAAAACTCTTGACCTTGAGAGGTCGTCATCTCTGAACGGTAGGTCTGCGGAGACTATTGTCGGATAGAATTTCTTCAGCTTCCTCTCCACCTTTCTCCTCCCTGTCGAATAGTTATACAACTTCCTGACAAGGAAGGACTGCTCTAGGTAACTAAGATAATTCGATAGGGTTTGTCGGGAGACTGCCAGCTCTCCGGCGAGCTGTGAGACCTCCAGTAGTTGACCGGGCTCTTCCGTCAGGATGTTTAGAAGGGACTCAAGAAGCGAGATATCCCTGATCTCTAGTAGGCTGAGTAGATCTCTAAAGACTACCTTTTCGACTATGCTTTCTCTAAGATACTTCCTTATCACCGACCTGTCCTTGACACCAACAAGCTCCGGGAAACCTTGGGTCAGAATGAACTCGTCGAACAAGTTAGCCAGCTCCTTCTCATACAGATCAATTGGCTTGTACACCTTGCCCTTGAAGACGAGGTATTCCCGAAAATTGAGAGGTTCAATCTTGAATTCGAAGAGTCTGCCAGCAAGGTTCTCCCTCGACCCCTTTCTGATGAACAATGACTCGGAACCGGAGATGAGGATCTTGAGATTTGTTCGATAACGGTCGTAGACCGCCTTGAGCTCGTTTTGCCAACCTGCCAGCTTCTGTATCTCATCGAGTAGAACTAGGCGTCTCCCTTTGCCCAAGTCCCGGCCGGTGAGCTTCTCGTACTCACTCAGCACCTCTCGTGTCTTGATCTCTCTGAACTCGTCGAATGAGAAGTACAGGACATCTTTGGGGTCGAAACCCTTTCTTATCGCGTCCTGCGCCGCCTTGAGCATCAGAGTTGTTTTCCCAACTCTTCTGAGACCAGTGAGCGCTATCATCTGGGGCATTGCAAGAAACCTCTGAATCTCGCGATAGACTTCCCTTTCGCGGTATTCTAGACTGAATTCTTCCTTCCACCAAGGGTTTAGCTCCACTAAGGCGTCGCGGATTCTTGTCATGTGTATTCAACCTAAAGTAGATTTTGCGTTAAGTATAGTTGTCATGTAGTAGATAAACGTTGGCGGGCACTCATCTCGCACGGTCACCTGGATCTTGCCTGCTTGTATGAGCTTCATGAGCAGTTTCAGGAAAGCCTTCTATTGAATAGTTATTGGCGTCTCTCCGGGCCTCCAAAAGTCCCCTCCCCACATATATCCCCCTTCGGCAGTTCGACGAGATGGGGCGAAGAACATCGGATCTGAATGGGTCACCGCATCTGTACCCCTTCGGGTGAGAAGGTGTTTCCACTTCACACCTATCTCGCCATACGACTATGCCTAGAAACCAACACTATCGAACAAGTAGAGCCCCTTAACCGGCAGAGAGGATGAAAACTCTTGATTCTTTACCAATACTCCTGTGATGGTTGCGGTTCAAGCCTTCTAGCATCCGAGAACCTTCTCGATCCCGTTAAGGTTCGATTATTGTTCAATTCAACTTGCCCATCATGCAAAGCTAACCTTTCGAACCATGTCACATGGCATCAAGTTAAATTGGAGAACTTTCAACCGCCAGAGGAGCTATTGCTTGCCAAGTCTTCCTGTCTCAGGCCTAAGCTTCCAGTGAACTTTCGCAGGGTAAGTGAACTCCAAGCGGAACCTGATCTATATTTCGGCGACAAGAACCTCGACCGATTCCTCAAAGGTCTATGCCTTGGGCAGAGCATCTTCCTCTACGGCTCATGGCAGTGCCTAGCGGCTTCTGAACTCCTATGCGTCAGAACACAGCTTGACTCTCACTGCGGAGGGCTCTATTCAGAAGCCATCTTTATCGATGGAGAAAACACGTTTGATCCTTACCTCATATCGCAGTACGCGGAACGATTCTCACTAGACCGGAATAGGGCTTTAGATAGAATACTTGTCTCACGGGCGTTCACATGCCACCAACTAACCTCACTCATCACCCAGATGCTACCAGAAGCCGTTCATGAGCGAGGAGCTAAACTCGTCGTCGCCTCCGATATGATCGAGCTGTACCGCGACCCCGATGTACGTCACAGCCAAAGCCTCGACCTCTTCAAGATCACGCTCAACTCGTTAGCCACCACAGCCAGACTCGAGAGAGCTATCGTCTTGGCAACAAGCCTCGACGAGAAAATCTCGGATTCAGATCCGTTCCTACGCACAGTCAAACAGCGAGTAGACATCGTCTTAAGGTTTGAGGAACGACGCCACTCTACAAAGCTCATCCTTGAGAAGCACCCGACACGTTCAGGAGAAAACGTCCTCATCAAACAGCCAACTCCAAGAATCCTAGAGGAGTTCTTGGAGGCGACCATCAATGGGTAGAACCATTCCCTCATGGCGGATGCTTCTTGAAGAGGAGTTCAAGCGGTGGGAAAAGTTCCAAGATGCATTGCGTATCGATGAGCGTGAAATCTTTGAGGATCTGATGGACGAATGTCGACGATACGCGTCAGCTGCCGGAGCAGCCACGCTTCCCGTCAAAACCGAAGGCATGTTCCTCTCAGTCCTGTTCTCGCATCATAAGAGTCTGAAGGAGTTACGCGACACGATTGACCGGATCCAACACCTCCTCAAAGAATCCAGCCAGCCGCATTGAAGGCTGGATACTGGACCTATACCCAAAGAACGGCTGCATGGTCGTCTGGTTAAAGACACGTGAAGGCCGAGCGGTTCGACTGGTTGATGTTTGGCAGCAATGCTTCTACGTCGCTGGCGACTACAGCGACCTCATAAATCTCGCCGATCAGCTACATATCGACGGAATGAGATTCGAGGAGAAGTTCACCAAACCTGAAGACAACGAACCATCCACAGTCCTGAAGGTTCCAGTCCAAAGCGTCCGTGAAGCTGAGCGGTTGGCTGAGAAGGTGCTGGCTCACGCCCATTATGGGCGCTATGAACTGTACAATGTTGATGTGAAGCCAAGCCAACTCTACATGTATGAGAAGGACATCTACCCGTTCGGACACGTAGAAGCCGCCGCAGATCAGAACGTCATCCATTGGAAACTCGACGACAGCCTCGAATCAGTTGACTACGAAACTCCACCACTCCAAGAAGTCACATTGTCAGTGAACATTCAAAAGCAGAAGAGGCTACCCGCCCAGACCGACCCCATTGAAGCCATCACGATAACATCAAGGAATGAAGCCCACTGCTTTGACGAAGGCAATGAGCGTCAGAAACTTCTCTGGCTTGTCGAAACCTTGAAGGCACTTGACCCAGACGTGATCTACACACCCAAAGGTGACGACCTCTTCTTCCCATATCTTGCGTGCAGGGCTGCAGTGAACGGCATCGAGGATCAACTCATTCTGGGCCGTGAGCAGTCACCGCTTCGAACCTCGCTTGGAAAAGGCCAAACCTACGTGAGCTATGGAAGAGTCTACTATCGGCCTATGCCGACCCGGCTACTTGGAAGGATCCACATCGACTATGAGAACTCCATGCTCTATGGCGATTGTGGGCTACCAGGCATAATCGAGGTCGCCCGCCTATGCAGAATACCAGCACAGCGCGTAAGCAACACAACAATCGGAACCAGCATGACCTCCGCACAGCTCTACGAAGCAGCCCACCTAGGCGTCCTAATTCCATGGAGGAAGACAAACACGGAAGAGTTGAAGACAGCCAGCGAACTCCTCATCGCTGATCGCGGAGGATTCTACTATGAACCCGTAGTAGGCTTACATGAATCGATCGGCGAAATCGACTTCACCTCGCTCTACCCCATGATCATGCTCACCAAAAACCTGAGCGGCGAAACGGTCCGCTGCAAATGCTGCCCAGACTCGAAGAAACGTGTCCCTGAGCTGGGCTACAACATCTGCGAGAAAAAGATAGGAATCGTCCCACGAAGCCTCAAACTCCTCCTGGAGAAACGCCAACAGTACAAGGAGCTGAAACAGACCACAGCTGACCCAGAGCTTCGCAGCGTCTACGAGATGCGCCAAGCCGCATTGAAGTGGATACTGGTCTGTTGCCTTTCATATGATTCAATCGTTCCTGTTATGGTAAAGGGACAGCTTCGCACCGTCAGAATAGGAGAACTCATTGATGGCATTGTCGGTGACGAAGAGGGAGTCTTCGACTGTAACGAAGGTATATACGCCGTTGGATTAGGAGAAGATTTACGATGCAAATACACCCGTGTCAGGCGGCTTATCAAAACGAGAGCTCCTGAAAGAATGCTTGACATACTTATGGACAATGGTAGGCGAACATGCACAACATCCAATCACGAGTTCTATGTGCTAAACCGAGGCGGCTTACGTGTTAGAAAGGCTGACCAACTAAAAGTGGGTGACCTAATACCTGTTTG
>CAZZFQ010000062.1:0-8722 GCA_964653695.1 uncultured Candidatus Bathyarchaeia archaeon
CGCGTTCTCGATTGCACGAAGGGCGGTGATTTGGTGGGGTACTGGGCATATGCCACATATCCTAGAGGTAAGTTCGTGAACTTCGCTGCAATGCCTACCGATAAGGAAAGCCTCAAAGAATTTTGGTGGCTCAAATATGTCGAGGCGCAACTCCTCTATGTTTCCAGATGAAACTCTGATTTCAAGTGATCCCTGTCCTTCAACTCTGGCGATATACTCTACTTTAATCTCTCTGTCTTTGTTCATTGCTCGCCCGCCTCTCCTGCAAACGCTTGCGTGATTCCTGCATATTTCCGGAACTTTCGAGTAATGTCACCTCTCGCCAACCCTATCTTGAGAAACTGTTGGGCCAGTGAAGATGCGTTAGCGTCCGACATCGGCCCATAACAGCCTTCACACTCTCTATTTGCCGTAGGACATATGGCTCCGCATCCCGCCGCGGTCACAGGCCCCATGCACGGCCTTTTCTCAAAGGTCAGGATGCAGACGTTTTCTCTCAGCTTACATTCGACACATACAGGGTGATGTCTGAGGAATGGCTTTGCGCCCAGCGCAATGCTTCGAAGAGCCTCGAGTATCATGTTCTTGTGGGGCGGGCACCCTCTCAAGTGAATGTCTACGGGAACAAACTCGTCGAGTGGACAAATCTTCTGGTACGACTCCTTCTTTGAATGAATCGCCTCAAAATTATCGTAGACGATTTTGCCCGCGACACCTGGTGGAACCCAGTTGAGTATAGACGGTACGCATCCATGACATGCACAATCACCGAACGCAACAACAATCTTAGATCGCTCTCGCAAATCCTTGAGTTCTTCCAGTTCTCTCGGAGTTGAGATTGACCCCTCAACAAAACTCACGTCGTAGGCACCTTTAAGATTCTCGCGCTTGGCCATGACAAAGTACGGAATGTCTGCGATCTCGAGAACATACGGTAATTCTTCTTCTAGTCGGAGAAACTCCATTTGGCAGCCAGCGCATCCAGTCATCTTGAAGACAGCTACCTTGAGCCTGTCAGTCATCACTTTACACCTTCTACAGTGTTAGATCCGGCAATCCTTGCAGTTCTGAATAGTTGAAGACAGGTCCATCTTTGCACACGAATTTCGATCCTATCTGACAGTGGCCACAATGACCCATGCCGCACCTCATCCTCCTCTCAAGCGAGACGTAGATCTGGTCTCTTCGAAAGTTCCTTGCGAGAAGTCCGCGAGCCACGAACCTCATCATTATTTCTGGACCGCAAGTCATCACTATTGAGTCCTCTGCAGGGGTCCTCATGTCATCGAACAGTCCCGTGACTACTCCTACTTTGTGGGACCACGTGACTCCCTTCGGCACCGAGTCGACCGTGAGAGATAGCGTAGTGTCTTTGATTCGTTTCCACTCCTCATACTCGTCCACAAACATCTCGTCGGCAGGGGTTCTAGCTCCGTAGAGAATCTCCAAGGCTCCGTACATGTCGCGATTTTTCTGAACTGTTTTGATTATCGGCCTCAAAGGCGCCAGCCCTATGCCGCCTGCGATGACAAGCACATCCAGCCCCTTCGCCTTATTGAGAGGCCACCCTTTTCCGTAAGGGCCTCTCACTCCAATCCTCGTTCCTACAACACATCGATCCAAGATCCCTGTGAGATTGCCCACTGCCCTTATCGTCGTGTCAAAGCAGTGGCTCCTCTCAGGTCCTGAGCTGAGAGAGAATGGCGCTTCGCCAAGCCCCGGCATCGAGATCATTACGAACTGGCCTGGCTCAGGTCCGAACTCAGTCTGTATTGCCTCCTTGACAAAGCGGACCCTGTAGGTCTTAGTGTCATAAGATTGCTTCTTCACATCGACTATCTCAGCGGTGTTAGGCAGGTATGGGTCTTTCAATCTAGCTTCCTCTAATCTCCTTTGCCACTTCTGTTATGTCAATGTCTACCGGGCAAACACGAATGCATCTGCCGCATCCAACGCACTTATGCTGCCCATTGATGGGGCCATACTGGGCAGCTCCTCCCCAGCTCAGATTGTGTCCCATAAACTGCCTGAGCCTTGCGCTTCTTTCCTTTCTGAAGTTGCCTCCCAGCGCGACCTCAGCGAACTCTAGTAGAAAGCAAGCGTCCCATTCGACACATCTGACTGTCTGCCCTGGAACATTGCTCCATTGGTCCCTAATGTCCAGGCAGAAGCAGGTCGGACAGGACATGACGCATTGGGCGCAAGCTAAGTCCTTATCAGCAAGCTCTTTCCATAGTGGATGATCAAGCTTCTTCTCAAAGATCTCCGCAAGCCCATCTGTGTCTATTTTCTTCTTGAATTTCTCCTTGGCCTCCGCCAAGATCTTCTTCTTCAACTCTAAGTCTGATCTCTCAGCTTCTTTCCATCCCATCGGTCTAGTGAGCCTGTCTCCCTCGGCTGTTCCAACCTCCACCAGGAATTGCTCTCCCAAATCGGTGAGGAGAATGTCGTATCCTGCTTTCGGTTCAGGCCCGGTTCCCATTGAGTCACAGAAGCAGGTTTCCCCGACACTGGTGCAGGTCATTGCCACAATGACTGAGTTCCGTCTTCTCTCAAGGTATCTCGGATAGGGATAGTCCTTCCCGAAAACTCGGTCGAGCAATAACAGGCCATTCAGGTCACATGAATGTATTCCAAAGATCAACATTCTCTGCGTCTCAATGTCCGTCGGAGCTGCTTCTCCCGCTGAGTTGAAGGAATATAGGTTCTCTACAGGCGGAAGGAACAGCTTCCTGGGTGGAAGGATAGTAGTAACATATTTGAGGTCTAGGTCCTCTGGACAGTGAATGACACTCAAGAAATGTTCCGACTTCTTTCTCGTCGGTCCAATCACTCGGAAATCTTTTCTCAACCGATCAACAAGATGGCCAAGTTCTGCTTTCTTGAGGATTCGTGTCTTCACCATTCATGAACCTCTTTGGGCTCTCAGTCGCTTTCTTATGCTGATCGGAACCGAGAGTATAGTGGAACGTATTTAAGGCTAGGCTGATTGTTGAAAGAAGCCAATGGATCATCATGAGGTAAGCAGCTAGGGTTCATCTGGATTTACTTGAAGGTGGACGTAGTTGAAGACGAGGGTTATTGGAATTGGAAACCCTCTTGCTTCTGATGACGCAATAGGAGTTCATGTAGCACGTGAGGTTCTGAAAGTCAAGCTACCCAATAATGTCGAAGTCATCGAGGCTGAGTCCTCTGGGCCATCCGTCTTGGAGTCGATCGCGGGGGCAGACAAAGTGATATTGGTTGATGCTGCTGTTGGGGGAAGCGAGCCTGGCACTATCCATAGGTTGTCGCTGGACATGGTTCAGCCCTGTAGAAGCAATGTTAGATCGCTTCACGAAATCAACTTGGCCGACCTACTCAAGGTAGGAAGACTAGTTCAACCGGAGACCTTTCCGAAAGAGTTCGTGATCATAGGCATCGAAGTCGCAGACACAACAAGATGCAGGCAGGGCCTGAGTGATGCAGTGCGTAACGCGATTCCGAAGGCAGTAGAAATTGTGCTGTCCGAGATAATGACATAATCTCCCTAAGTCGACGCCACCAGAAGGCTAGAAGCGACAGGTCAAAGACGGCTAACTGGGATGAGTTTCTCCTTTGGTGTGTCCCCAAACATCAGATTTCTCCCAGATCTCTTGAACGAGATCCTGCCAGTTGCTGAGACAGACACGGTAGAGTCTCGCATTCTCTATTGCTATCGCAGCTTGACTAGCCAAAGCCTCTAGGAACCTAACTTCCTCTTCATCAAACTCGTGTGGAGACGACCCAAACACTCTGATCGAACCGATTATCCTTTCTTTTACAAACAACGGAACGGCGAGCCCACAACGAATGCCTTCCCTAACTGCCTCCTGTGGATACTCGAGCTTCAAATCTTTCAGAATATCTCTTACGATTGCTGGCCTTCCTGTCCTGACATCGTCAAGCCCTCTATCGACGTGAACAGGCCCCTTCTCGAGGAAATCTTCACTGAGACCATACGCCGCAACCGCTTCGAGCCTCTCATGTTTCTCATCCATTAGCCTAAGTATGCATCCCTTCATCTTCATGGCTTCCGTGGCAGTCTTCGCGATTGCGTTGAAAACGGCTTGAGGTTTGAGACTAGATGTCAAGATCTTCGATATTTCGACCAAAGTCCCGGTTTCCGTCAAACGCCTTTGAAGGTGATCGTAGAGTCGAATATTCTCTATGGCTACGGCACCGAGGTTGCCTAGTGACTTCAAGAATTCAATTTCCGTCTTTGAGAACTTGTGCTTCTTTGCTGAGTGGACGCAGACCACTCCGAGCTTATCCTGTCTGGCTTGAATTGGCACACAGAGCATAGAAGCGATGCCTCTTCGTTTCGCCTCTTCAGGCGAGAGCCATTTAGAGAGATCTGTGACGATCACCGGCTGGCCCTTGAGTGCTTCCTGATCAATCGGGATGCTCCTAACTTCATGCTCCTCTTTCTCACGTTCTTCATCGAGGCCAAGAGAAGCCACTTCTTCAAATCTGCTTGCCTTCTTGTCCCAAAGTCCTAAGGAACATGCCTTCAGATTAAGCACATCCACAGCGCTCTTGGTGATCAGATTGAGGACAGAGGAAAGATTCCTGGCCGAGCCCAGAGCGACTGCAATCCTATTGAGTGCCCGGCAATACACAACCGCCTTTTCCAAGTACACTCAGCCCTTCGAAATAGAATCAAGTTGTGTGGCGGCTAATTACGTTTGCTCCATCCAGGACGCGGACGATTGTCATCATCGTTGGCTTCGCTTGATCTCTAAGAGAAGATTAATGTGTCTCTTGGCGGTAGCTAGAGGGCTGTGCGGGGGTTGCCAAGCCAGGTCAAAGGCGCAGGAATGAGGATCCTGTCCCGAAGGGGTTCGAGATCAAGAGCAATCTCTTGACGAAAAGGTTCAAATTGAGCGAAGAGCTCAGGAGAGTCCCTCCCCCCGCACCTTTTCTTGGCGGCTGACTGAAGCGAATCATTTAGTCAACTGGCCAGTCTCTTCTGAAGGAACGAGGCCAGGGGCCTGCATTTGCAGTTTGGTTCTGAATTCATCGGATTTGAGTGCGTCAAGCAGCTTCTTCACTGCTTCCTTCTTCAAACGTCTTCTCAAGACTATGAAGTCATAATGTTCCTCTGCGATGGGAATGAACTCCAAGTCATGCATCAGTGCTACAGTTCTTATCGCTAAGCCTGCGTCTGCTTTCCCATGTAGCACAGCCATTGCAACTGCCGAATGCGATTTAGCTTCGCTCTCGTATCCTCTTATTCTGGCTGCCAACTCTTCTGTATTTGCTTTACGTCCATCAGCAATTCTCTTAAGGCATAGATCGAACAGGATTCTAGTTCCAGATCCACGGTTTCTATTCATGAAAGTGACATTGCTCCTCAGTAGATCCTCTATTCCTCGCAGGCCTCTCGGGTTTCCTTTGGCCACCACCAAGCCTTGTTGCCTAACATATCCTTTGACCATGACTGCCTCGTTGGACAGCCCATATCGCTCAAGGTAAGGTGAGTTGTACTCTCCTGATCGCTCGTCAAGGAGATGAATTCCCGCTACATCAGCCTCCCCGCGTTTGATCGCGTTGAGGCCTCCAATAGACCCAACATTGATTATCTTGGCCTGGAAGCCTGGACTGGTCTTCCTTACGCATTCCAGAAGGATATCAAGCCCGATACAGTGACTTCCTATTATCACCAGATCAGCCAGCCTTAGCGTTGTGCCGAAAAGCTTCACCTCTACCTTCTCGCCTTCGTCAAGAAACTGAACTTCCTCAGGCACCTCGACGAAGCCGTCAGCTACAGCCAAGGACGTTATCGCGCCGGATCCTTCCGTTGTCGGATATGCAAGAAAGCCGCCAGATTCGTCTCTGATCACGTCCACAGGAAGGAATTCCTGTCTACCCCTTGTCGAAAAAACCTTCGATGCACACTTCGCCAATAGTGGCTTTCCTTGGTCATCTTCATGGATGCCGGACATTCTGCTAATGAGTGGCCGAACTAGAAGACTAAAGATCATGAGCACTGAGGTAGGGTATCCTGGTAGGCCGAATATAGGTTTCTCATTTGCGACCGCGATGACTGTAGGCTTTCCTGGCTTCACGGCCAGACCATGGACTATTATTCCGGGCTGACCGAAGGAGTTCAATATTCTGTAAAGAAGATCTCCCGCGCCAGCCGATGTGCTGCCAGAGGTTATGACAATGTCCGCGCTTTCAAGTCCCTTGCGTGTCTTCTCCTTCAGATCATCCATTGTATCCTTGGCGACTGCCTCGAAGGTTACTTCGCCTCCACATTCTTGCACAGCTCCGGCGATCACAGTGGCGTTGATGTCGTGAATCTTGCCGTATGTCAACCGGCTGCCAGGGGGAACGAGTTCGTTTCCAGTAGATATGACGGCGACCCGGGGACGCCTGTACACCTCAACACTCTTGAATCCCATGGCCGACAGGATGCCCATTTCCCTAGGGGTTAATCTCTGTCCTCTTCGAAGGGCAAGCTCTCCCGCCATCAAATCAGTTCCAGCAGCCATTATGTTCTCGCCGGGATTGACGGCCTTAAAGATGTCCACAAGACCCTCCACGCGCTCAGTGTGCTCTACCATCACAACTGCGTTGGCGCCTCTCGGAATCGGTGCCCCGGTCGATATCTCAACTGCTTCGCCGGCGTTGATTTCGATCTGGGGGGTCTCTCCTGCTTCAATCATCCCAACTATTTTCAGCTTGACAGGCCGCCTCTCCTCGGCGCCAAATGTGTCGTTAGCCCTGACTGCGAAGCCGTCCATCGAAGCCCGATCGAAGCTCGGTACATCTGTCGGGCATTGGATGTCTTCTGCAATGGTTCGTCCGAGAGCCTTTCGAACGACGGCTTCCTCAACCCCAACGGGTTGAGCAGGGCAGTGCTGAAAGAGTTTCTTCTTTGCGTCTTCTAAGGTGAGGAGAGTTCGGAAAACCCTTCGTTCAGCCATGTCCTCTCCTCTCGATTGGGCGAAACAGCTCGACCGCGACTTCCTCGCCTGCCTCTATTCCTTCCTTGTCTTCAGGAATCACGACAATGCCGTTTGCTTGAGTCATACTTGACAAGAGCCCGGACCCAGATGTGGCTACAGGATCTGCAATATACCCTCCATCGGTCTCTACGACGGTCACGCGAAGGAAAGTCTTCATTCCCAGGGTTGAAGCGACTCTCCTTGAGACCTTTGCCCTGACTGAGACAGGCAGCTCCTCCTCTGTACCGAGCAGGCGCAACATTATCGGACGTACAAACTTCTTGAAGCCGATTGTCGCTGCGACAGGTTGTCCAGATAGTGAAACTACAGCCTTACCATTGACGACCGCCAACCCTGTCGGCATGCCCGGGCGCATTGAGATGCCATGAACAAGCATACCGGGCTCACCAAGCAGCCGAATCGCTTCAGGCACGAAATCTGTTTCGCCAACAGAGGTTCCTCCTGTCACAAGCACCACATCTGCCTCAGCCAAGCCTTTTTTCATGAAACCGCTGATATCGCCTACTGAATCTTTGGCTATTCCCAAGTATGTCACTGTTCCGCCCAGCTCACGGACTAGTGCAGAGAGAACGAATCGGTTGGTGTTCACGATCTTACCTTGTTGAGGCGAGTCGCCGAGCTCGACAAGTTCGCTGCCGGTGCATAGTATCGCAACTCTTGGCCTGCAAACTACCTCCACTTCAGTGAGCATAAGGGCTGCAAGCATCCCTACGTCCGGAGGCCCAAGACGAGTTCCTTGTCTAAGTACGATATCGCCCTGTCGGACATCCTCTCCGGCTCTTGAGACGTTCTCGCTCGGAGTCACTGGCCCTAGGACTTCGATCTGCTTTGAATCAACCCTCCTCACATACTCGAGCATTACAACAGCGTTTGCGCCTGGCGGTAGCGCTGCTCCAGTTGTGATCTCAGCTGCCTCTCCTTTTTTGATCTTGAGTGTCGGAGAAATACCGATGACTATCTTGCCTACAACTCTTAACAAAGCTGGATTCGTTTGTGAAGATCCAAAGGTGTCTTCCGCGACTACAGCAAACCCATCCATCGCTGCTCTATCAAAGGAGGGAATGTCAATGTGTGATGCTATGTCTTTCGCTAGGACCCGGCCCAGCGCCTCGTCGAGTGGCACGCGCTCAGACTCCAACGGTCTTGGTCTCAAATGCTCTAGAAATGTCTTGAGAGCCTGTTCGGCTTTTGTTGTCTGCTTGAATCCTCTCATTCTCGCCTGAGCCATATCAACTACCGATGATGCATTTTCTGAAGGGTCATCCCTAATATCCTTAGACCTTGCGTCAGGCCGATCGACACGAATTTCTGTCAGCCTGAATTATGGTCCGCAACATTTCCAATGTCAGATTTCCTCCCGATAACACAAGCGCGACCTTCTTTCCCTTGACGTCCTGATGCATTTTGATCGCTCCAGCCGTAGATGCAGCTCCGGCCCCCTCTGCCACTTGATGAGTTGTCTCCAAGAGCAGAAGTATAGCGCGCTTAAGGTCCTCCTCACTCACAAGTATGATCTCATCAATGAGCCTGCGCATTATTGTCATTGTCAGCTCGAACGGCACTCTGGTTGCCAAGCCATCGGCGAACGTTTCAATCTTCTCTTTCTCAACCATCTTTCCACTCTTCCACGACTCGTAGACAGCAGGGGCTCCTTCCGATTGAACTCCGATCACTTTGATCGAAGGGTTGACGGTCTTCGCCACGATACATGCTGCCGAGGCACCGCT
>CAZZFQ010000063.1:0-1157 GCA_964653695.1 uncultured Candidatus Bathyarchaeia archaeon
CGATCAGGCTATCCTCGTCAAAGCTTATCGAGGAGAGAGTTCCCATTTACGGAGACTCGATGCATCGCAGGCTGGTAGCTAATGTCGCGTTCCTTCCTTCGCTTCGGTGGCTATGCTGGGCTTAGAAGCGAGGTCTTTTTTCTAGTCATGGTCAATTCAATCTTTGGATTCGCCTATGGTTTTGCGGTGCCCTCAGTCGCACCGTTAATCGTCCTCATGAAGGTCTCCATGACCTTCGTCGGTGACATTCGTACTGTGACAAGAGGGCTGGGAACCTTGGTCCGCCCGTTGCTAGGTCCTCTAATTGATCAACATGGCGCTAAGCCCTTCTACCTCCTAGGCGGTTTTCTCACTATAGTCGGGTACCTGTCATACGCGCTCACTGAGTCGTGGGGGCTGTTGGCGGCCGGCCTCTTGCTCACCGAGCTCGACTTTTATGTGAGAGGTTTGGCCCGCAGTGCCGCAATTGGCAGTGCTTCGGACCCAGAGACCAGAGGGAAAGCGTTCAGCCTCGATCTTGGCCTTGCAGAGATGGCTTCTGCGGTTGCACCGCTCATTGGAGGTTACTTGGCAGAGCGTCTTCAAGTGTCGTTTAGATGGGTCTTCTGGATTACAGTTGGACTGATGCTGTTAGGTCTCATCTTGATGGCAGCGAAATACTCGTCGCCGAGGATTTCTGAACCCGTCGCAACAGTTTCGTTCAGAGGATACATCAAGCAGGCGTTCTCAATTGATAGCCGTCTACACACCTTCGCTTTTGTCTCAGTCTTAGACTCAGCGTTCTGGAGCCTCTCATTCCCCTTCTACAATCTCTTCATCTACAAGGAGCTTGGCGCAACCATGGAGCAACTCGGAATTGCTGTAGCGATCATGAGCGCGTCACCGGCTATCTCAGCTCTCACTCTAGGACCGATGCTTGATAAGTGGAGAACAACAAGGTTCCTTGCCGTTAGCGAGTTCGCGGCGCTCGGAGCCATAATTCCGATTCTTGTGGTGACCAGGCCAGAGGTTGCGTATTTTGCTTCAATCTTCTGGGGGCTGGTCTATGGCCTGTGGGTGCCAGCAATGAACTCCTTCGTGTTGGACACCGTGGGAAGCGAGAGTTTCGCCCGTGCAACTGGTAGTCTTTCGCTCTTGACCGGAATCTTCGCCATTCC
>CAZZFQ010000063.1:1257-8560 GCA_964653695.1 uncultured Candidatus Bathyarchaeia archaeon
GTTTCGCCCGTGCAACTGGTAGTCTTTCGCTCTTGACCGGAATCTTCGCCATTCCCTCTCCTGCAATTGCTGGATGGCTTTATGATAATGTCTCGCCAAGAGTGCCCTTCACTATCACACTTGTTGCGGCCGTGGCAATTGGAGCGCTGATACTTATCCTATTCAGGGAAGATAAGGTCTCAACCGAACCGACCGTGTCGCTCTAGAACACGCGGTTTCTTCATGTGAGCATGTTCCGGATCTTCGACAGCGCTTGCCTTGTACTATTGGGTTCTAGTGACGTAACCTTACATAGCTCTAAAGCTCAAACCCATTATGTGCGGATGGATGCTTTGATTTGAAAGAGAGATTCGAAAGACTGTATGATCTTTTTGATGAGAGGGCTCCAGAGAAGCACCCGGTCTTTCAAGCGGCGAAAATAGCGGAGGAGACGGGAGAAGTCATCAACCTTGTGTTCAAACTTGTAGGTTTCAGAAGAGAAAGCTACGATACGAAATCGGTGAAAGAGCAGCTGGCTGGTGAGCTTGCCGATGTCTGGATAACCGCCTTTGTCTGCGCCAAAGTATGCGGCATCGATCTATGGAGAGCAGTTGAGGAGAAATTGGAAGCAGAAATCGGAAGATGGGAAGCGTTCGAAAGATCAAGCAAGACTGTCTAGCCAAGGTTATCAGATGTTCTGTGTCAATTCCTCTTGAGATTGAAGAGTCGCTGAAGCATGTCTGCAGAAGTGAAGTCGTTGAAGGGATCCGAGTCCTTAACAGTTCGGAAGTCGAGGCTCTACGAGAAGCTGACCAATGATCGTGTGAAATGCGGGACCTGTGAGAGAAGATGCGTTCTTCAGGTGGGCCAGGACGGGTTCTGTAGGACACGGAGAAATATAGACGGGGACCTGTTCACTCTAGTCTACGGAGACGTATCTTCAGTCTCCGCGAACCCGATCGAGAAGAAGCCGTTCTTCCATTTTTGGCCAGGTAGCTATGCGTTGACGGTTGGGACTTGGAGCTGCAACTTCCTCTGCCCTTGGTGTCAGAATTGGGAGATCAGTAAATATCCACCGACCCCTAAGAATGCCGAATGCGTTGAGCCCCAACAGCTCGTCAGAATAGCCATCAAAGAAAAGTGCCATGGTGTCTCAATTTCCTTTAACGAGCCCACCATGCTGTTTGAGTATAGCGTCGACCTCTTCCCACTGGCCCGCCGTGAAGGGCTTTACAACACCTATGTCTCAAATGGTTACATGACTCGGGAGGCATTGAAGGGGCTTCGCGACGCTGGAATGGATGCGATCAAGTTTGACATGAAAGGCGGCCGGGAGACGTATAGGGAGTATTGCGGCGCTGACATCGATGTCGTGTGGAGGAACATCGCGGAGTCAAAGAGGCTTGGGATGCATGTCGAAGTTGTGTGTCTTCTCATCCCTGGGGTAAACGACAGCGACAATCAGATCCGAGAGACCTCTAGAAGACACTTAGAGGCCGCTGGATCGAAGACGCCGCTACATTTCACCCGTTTTCATCCAAACTACAAGATGACCGATCGGCCAAGTACCCCTGTGAGCGCCTTGGAAAAGGCTCACGGAATAGCGAAGAGCGAGGGTGTACTATACGTCTACATCGGGAACGTTCCAGGACATAAACTGGAGAACACCTATTGTCACAGCTGTGGGACACTGCTCATCCAGAGGTACGGGTTCGCCGTGGCAAAATACGCAATATCAGATGAGGGCAACTGTCCCAAATGCGGCGAAACTATTCCGATAATTGGGCGCTATGCAAGGCAATGACATATGCGGAAAAGCGGTGCTCGCCAAGGATTGTGGTTCTTTGGCAATGCCGAGATTCATTCGAACAATCTGGGAAAGGAAGAATCCCTTCGGGTTGAATCCTATAGTCGATCTGAATATGTAGGTTGGTGGAGCGGACAGGATTTGAAGCAATTGCGGTTCAAAATCTGGCCTACGGAGACTGGCGAATCTTCTTGTCTAATTAGAAGACAAGTCGAATAGTTTGGCAGAGGTTTCATTCAGGTTCAAGACCCTGACGATCCCATTGAGTCTTTGGATGTGTAGATCATCAGTAAGCATCGCATCCAGTTGTCTGCTACGAGTAGCTAATGCAAAGGTTGCCACGTGAAGGGCATCGGAAGCGTAGAGATCATGCAGTATTAGCAGTCTTTCCGCGTCTGAGAGAACTGTTCTCGTCACATCGATGAACGAAATCTCATGTCGTCTGAGTTCTTTCAGGTTCAGTTCCACCAGTTCTCTAGGTTTTCCATCCTTTTTGAGGGCTCTTGCAACTTCAAGTGGCGACCATCTAGAGGTGCATCCAAACCAATCTCGGCGTTCGTCAATAGCGGCCATGACATTGATCATCTTTTCACTGTCAGGCTCTCTCTTGAACAGTTTGACGAGTATGCTCGGCTCTAAGTAGAGCCTCAAAGCTCACTCTCCTCGCGATGTACTTCCTCAATCAACTCGCTTGACGATCTTGTACTAGGAGCAATCACTTCGTTGATGAGTTGGAGCATTCTGAGTCTGTCCTTTGGCCGTAGCTCCAAAAGATTCAGGTAGAGCCGCACCGCGCTGCGTATCGCCTCGCTCTTGCTGATGAAGCCGTACTTCTTTGTCAGCTTTTCTAGCAGCTTTGCCTCTTTCTTAGTTAGTTTTGCAGAGACTGATATTGCTTCCAATTCTTGGCACTGAGGTCTACTGTGGTAGACTCACTAATAAGCCTTGGAGTGTGCTTGCAAGAGGGGACGCAACGCTTCGAGAGAAGGTAGATCGAAATTAGGACCGGGTCTTTGCTTACGACACTGTTGGTGCCAGTAGTGTTGGGTGCATCGGTTATTCAAATTCTATTCTCCCCAGGTCCAATTCACCAAATCCATAGGAATAGCCAAAGCCAACAGATTCGGTTCGTGTAGACAGCTCCTATAAGCAGGTGAAAACCAAAAGGCTGGCAATGGGTCAAGGTGTTCACATTGAGAGAATGGCCTAGAAATCTGGTAGGTTATTGCGGCCTATATTGTGGTGCTTGTGGAATCCGTCAAGGAAGAGTAAGGCAGGCTGTTGAAAATCTGCGGAAGGTCACAGGTGCTTATGGGATTGATAAGAACCCTTCAGGGCTGGCTAAATGGGAGCCGGCGTTCCAGCATTATGCGGAGTTCGAGAAAGTCATGGATGGCCTTGTCAAGATTTTCGGTGAATGTCCAGGATGCATAGCTGGCGGTGGAGACCCGAGCTGTGCGGTTCGTGAATGCTGCAGACAAAGAGGATACACAACATGTGCGGATTGCGCTGAAATGGAGAAGTGTGCGAAACTGCGACGATACGTGAGGCCGACAAAGATCTTGCCAAGTATCAAAGCTCTTGGCGTTGAGAAGTGGGCCGAGGAAATGCAGAGTAAAGTGGATGCAGGTTACTGCTACCTAGATGAAACATGAACCACCTCTTTCTTTTCCTGAAGTCTGTCTGCACCGAAATCGTCGAATAATCCCTAGTTGGAACGCTTAATTATCGGCACCGTCTACCTGACTCTCAAGGCGCGTGAGTGGGGCCTCCCACCCGCTGCGCTTAACAAACCCCGGAGTCGGGAGGTGAAAAGATGAAGAGTAAAACCACAGTGTCTATTTCTCTTACTGCGATATTTGCCGCTCTCTATGCTGTCGGTGTCGTTGTTCTTGCTCCAATCAGTTTTCAAGTATTTCAGGTCAGGGTGGCTGATGCTCTCCTTCCTCTTGCGATACTTTTCGGTTGGCCATCAGTTCTCGGGCTTTCACTGGGAGCGTTCGTTGCAAACTTCTTCGGCGGCCTTGGCGTGATAGATGTGGTAGGTGGAAGCGTAGCAAACTTTCTCGCGACCTATGCTGCCTGGAAGACTGGACGGCGAGGAATCAAGGGCAGTTGGCTCATTGCAGTGGCGATCGAGATACTGGTGGTTAGTGCTATTGTCGGTAGCTATCTGAGCTATTTGTTCCAAACCCCGTTAGAGATCGGGCTATTGGGTGTTCTCTTGGGAAGTTTCGTGGCTATCGGGCTTCTGGGATACCCTTTGCTCCTTGTGCTATCCAGACCGGCTATTACTACTCAGCTGAAATCACATGGATTGACCGTGTATCGGAAAGAAACCTAGACATGAGCGTAACGCGCCTTGTGAGGCCTGGGTCAAACGCTAAGGCTGGTTGATCTTCGCAATGGCCACGACGCAGCCCTAAAGTCGACACAGGCTTCCTCTGGTTATCCTTAAGTTGCTTGGCATGAAAGAGACCGACAGAGGAGGCCGATATGCCAAAGGTTCTCGTCGTTTGTGGTAGTCTGAGGAAGGCGTCGTTGACTCGGGTGCTTACGGACATAGCGTATAATCACGTAAGAAAGGTGGCAGATGCAGAGTACCTAGATTTGGCCAAGGCCAATGTTGAGTGGTTCAGAGGGTGGGAAGAAGACTACGGGCTCAGTACTCGTGCAGCTGTAGCAAAGTTGACTCGAGCGAGCGTGCTCGTACTCGGTTCACCTGTTTATGATGGGCTTCTAAGCTCACCTCTCAAGAACCTATTCGAACACGTGGAGTACAAGTCTCTCGAAGGCAAGGTTGCTGGGTTCATTATCAAGAGCGGGAGCACGATCAGCTCGCTTCAAGTGCAGGGGCAGCTAGTAGCTCTGATGAGCTATTTCAGAGTGATCTCGAACCCGAGAGCCGTCTACGCCTTTGACGATCATTTCGACGCCAAAGGAAGGCTGAAGGATCGAGAAATCGAGTCACGAGTAAGACGACTGGTAGACGAGACGATTGAGATGTCAGGCCCAAAGAAACGGCGGTCCTGAAATTCATCCTAAATGCTTCTGCAGTTTTCCTTCAATCACGTCTCTAGGCACCGCTCCAATGATTCTCTCGATTTCGGTGCCTTTCTTCATTATCAGAAGTGTCGGTATGCTCATGATCCCGAATCGTACGCTAGTTTGCGGGTTCTCGTCGACATTCAGTTTTCCGAAGAAGACTCTGCCCGTGTAGTCTCTCGCAAGCTCGTCTATGATCGGAGCAACCATCCTACATGGTCCGCACCAAGGAGCCCAACAATCTATCACCATCAAAGGATGATGACGCACTAGCTCGTCGAAATTCGAGTCTTGGACTACTATCGGGCCCTCCCATGTTCTTCTTTCATTGTCCTGACTCCCCACTCTTCTCTGCATCTCCTGGAGCTTTTTCTTCCGGATTTCTTCCAGTTCCGGGTCAGACCCTTTGGCCATGCGTCTGTGCTCAGTCACCATGCATTTATCCATTATGACTGTGAGTTCTGCGTGGCCAGAGATACGTTTGCCATCGAGACGAACCGAGTTGCCGCAGAAACCGTCAGAGAAGATTCACTTGCGATATGTTCGTTTGCCCGATCAGGTGATGGATCTATATGACGTATTGATCTACAGGTCGGAGAGGACTATTGTTGGCAGTTCTCAGATCACGTCTACGCACAAGGTGATCTTTGATGGCGAGGTGGTGTTGGCGCCCGGTTTTCAAATCGTATACTTCGAGTTGATGGGAAAGTGGTTCACGGTGGGCAAGATAAGAGACCTTAACGAAAGGCACACTGGATACTATTGTGACATTGTCACTCCCCCTCGTTTGTTGAAGGATGGTGGAATTGAACTTACTGACCTATTCCTAGATCTATGGGTTTCAAGAGATCTCAGGCACAAGATACTCGATGAAGACGAGTTGGAGAATGCCTTCCAGAAGCGTTGGATTTCCAGACGACTTTATGACAAAGCAAAGGAACAGCTAAAGGCGCTTATCGATGCCGTTGAACGAGGGAGTTTTCCTCCATACCAAGTCAAGTACTTGGAGCGAAAACTGAGTCTTTAGCTACGCTTTCTTCGGCATGACCTTAAAGATTAGCCAGTTGTTCTCCTTGAAGTTCACAAGCCTATAGTCACCATGTAGCCTTTTTCCGTGAAGAACCAGAGACATGACCTTGTCCCCTCGCTCTTTCAGCTCGAAAGTCCCTTTGTCCCATATCTCCACGGTTCCGGCACCGTACTCTCCTTTAGGGATCGTTCCTTCAAAGCTGATGTAGTCGACAGGATGATCTTCCACCGCGACTGCAAGTCGACGGATCTTAGGCTCAGTTGGCGGTCCCTTTGGAACAGCCCAACTCTTCAAAACTCCGTCCAACTCAAGGCGAAGATCGTAGTGAAGATGGGTAGCTTTGTGCTTCTGGACGACGAACCGAAAGTTCTGACTGGGCTTGAGCTCTCCTTGGGGTTCCGGTGTGGTTTTGAAGTTTCTCCTCCTCTTGTACGGATCTAGGGTCAAGTACTTTCTCAGGATACTTGCCCTATGCAGCTAAAGGGTTTTCTTTGCAAAACTGTCGAGAATATGAATGGACTGAAGAAAGGAGTTGGTGTTGGGTGAGAACCGGTGAGGACTGAGAAGGGCACGCCGAGAATCCTACCAATATTCTTGGTAGGCAGTACACCAGAGAATCTGAGCAGGAATAGAGGCAAGCAGGATGCACAGACAAATGAGATATTGAAGAAATATGACATTGGCACCGGATTGAAGCGTCTAGTAAGAAAAGAGGAAGATATTCTGAACATAAACAGCCATGACGCAGATGGCTTCGTTGTATTCCCGTACACACTCCAAAGATTTGCTCCTCTAATTTACTTGGCAGAAACCAACAAGCCAGTGACAATTGTAAGCGAAGAAGACACCTTCCACAGCGCCCTCGAAGCCTACGACTACCTTTCAGACCATGAAAACGTCCAGCTGGCTTTTAGCCCAGAAGAAGTCAGAGCGAGAATCCGGGAGATGGCAAGGCCAAAATGGTTTGGCGACATCACGATCTGTCTCTTTGACGCCGGAGAATGGAAGCTCGACGGAATAGCTTGGCAGAGGAACCCCTTGTTCTCAGGAAAGCTGAATGTGAAGAACATCTACATGAAAAGATTCATTCACATGTGCAAGAGCGTGAACAAAGCTAGAGCAGAAAGACTGGCAGAGACATGGATGAGAGAATCCAAGGTCCTAGAACCATCTCTGAAAGACATCACGAAGTGCGCACAAATCTATCTGGCCATGAGAACTGCCATCAGAGGGTTGAATGCCAAGGCGGCGTACGTTCTGTGGTGTGGGCAGTTCACGAAGCCGCTTCAAGCTAAGCTGTGCTTCGCTCTTGCAAAGTTGGCTGATGAGGGCTATCCTGTTGGATGCTGGAGAGGAGGGAACCTTCTCCCGATGCTGATTCTCCACGCTGTCTCAAAGAAGCCTGTATTCACACCGGAAGCTCTGTCACATCGAGGAAAAAC
>CAZZFQ010000064.1:0-4330 GCA_964653695.1 uncultured Candidatus Bathyarchaeia archaeon
AACCTCTCTAAGGGAAAGATAGCGATACAGGAACTCGAGAAAGATCTCGCCTCTCGCTTCCTGGGCGGCCGCGGATTCAATTCCAAGCGGCTGTTTGAGGAGATCCCGCGTGGTCTGGATCCACTCTCACCTGAAAACAAGCTTATGTTTGCTACAGGTCCACTTGTCGGGACAATGTTTCCCACGGCCTCTCGCTTCAACGTAAGCGCGAGATCTCCTCTTACAGGCATCTTTGGAGACTCAAACGCTGGAGGACACTTCGCAGCTGAGATGAAATATGCAGGCTACGACCAAATCATAATCGAAGGAGGTAGCCCTCAACCTGTCTACATCTTCGTTGACGACGATGTTGTCCGCATCGAAGATGCACGTCATCTGTGGGGAAAAGACGTGTACGAAGCAGACAAGATCCTAAGAGAGGACCTGAAGGACAACAACGTTCGAACGGCTATCGTCGGACCAGCAGCCGAAAACGGAGTCAAATTCGCCGGAATCTTCGCGGACCTCATGAGAGCAGCTGCTAGGACTGGCATGGGAACCGTGATGGCGTCTAAGCGGCTCAAGGCTTTGGTGCTCCGCGGAAGCGGACCCGTCGAGGTCGCCGATCCTGAATCGTTCATGAAGATCTCAGAGGAGATTGAGGACGCAATCTATAGGCATCCTCAGTACTGGCCTCGCGTCAAGATGGGAACCACCCGCATCCTCACGCCCGTCAACGAGATGGGTCTTCTCCCGACGAGGCACTTCACGGAAGGAGTCTTTGAGCATGCCTCGGACGTGTCGGGGGAGCGATTAGCTGAGGAGTACAATGTGAAGTCCCGCGGATGCTTCAGCTGCAACATTCCGTGCAGCCGCTTCTACAAAGTGCAGGAAGGAAGATTCTCAGGACTAAAAGGCGAAGGGCCCGAGTATGAGGCTCTATCCGCCTTCACGGCAAGAGTCGGCAACGGCGACTTGGCACTTGCGCTCAAGGCCAATGACATGGCCAACAAGCTTGGGCTAGATGTACTCACCACAGCTGAGTGCATCTCGTGGGCGATGGAATGCCACGCCAAGGGCTGGCTGAGTAAAGAGAAGGCTGACGGGCTCGACTTGTCTTGGGGAAATGGGGAAACGATACTGACACTCATCGAGATGATAGCAAGACGGGAAGGTTTTGGAGACGTTCTCGCTGACGGTGTGAGAGCAGCTTCGCAAAAGCTTGGCTTCGGAGAAGAGATAGCCATGCACATTAAAGGCTTAGAGATGATCCAAGCCGATCCAAGAGGACTAAAGGGATACGGACTCGGGTTCGCTGTCGCCTCTCGCGGAGGAGATCACCTAAGAGCTGAACCGTTCATCGAATTAAGCGACGACCCAAAGCGAGGCATGGAACTCTTTGGCGTACCGGAGGCGACAAGGCGCCTGGAATGGAGGGGAAAAGGCAAACTAGTGAGCTACTTTGAGAACTGGTGCGCCGTCATCGATGCCTTGGAGGTTTGCAAGAACATTGCTGAGAACATGGAGGTTCTGCCTTTCGCCAAGGCTACAGAGGCGATCCGTGCGGCAACCGGATTCGATCTGGACATGAAAGCTGTGGCTCAAGTTGGTGAAAGGATAGTCAATATCGAAAGAGCTTTCCTTGTTCGAGAAGGAATCACGAGAAAAGATGACACCATGCCAAGCAGATTCTTGCGTGAACCTTTCACAACTGGGAACTCAAAAGGATCAGTTTTCGAACTCGAACCAATGCTCAATGAATACTACACTGAGAGAGGATGGGACATGCGCACAGGCATCCCAACAAGAGAGAAGCTCAGAGAACTGGACCTGGACTACGTCGCCGACGAGATCGATGCACCTTGAGAAGAGCCTATGCAAGCGCAGAGAACGACGCTGACTTTCCAGTCTCCCGACATCATCTTCTCCAATAAGCACAGACTTCTAGAGATGAGCTTTAATACACGTTCTTCAGTCTACCGACGATCAGGGATGTAAGATATGCCGATCGATCCTGAATTTCAGAAGAACCGTAAAGTGACTGGAGAACATTCAGGCCATAAGGTCTGGGGAGAGACGAAACCTCCTGAGAAGCTTGGAATCCACGGAACAAGTGTCGCAGTCGATCAGGATGTCTGTAATGGCGATGAGATCTGCGTCAGCGTCTGTCCAGTATCAGTCTTTGAAATGGTTGATTCACCGGGGCATCCAACCTCTGCGAAGAAGTCAGATCCGGTCAACGAGTCAGCTTGCATTCAATGCATGGCCTGCGAGATTCAGTGTCCGACTAAAGCGATCAAGATAACTCCGCCGTGATCGCCTAATCGTCAATAAATGGCCGGAGGCTTCTTTGCCTCAATGAGTCGAACCTGACAGCGGCATACAAGCTCAGGCGCCTTCCTTTCTTTTACTCGAAAACCTGCACACGGCCAGAAGAACACAACCGGTTAGCCACCACAGACCGTGCAATAGCTTACGAAAAGCTATTCCTCTCTCACCTTGTCTGCAATAGTCTTGATCTTTCCACTCTCGACGAATCTTATGTGTGTCTCAAGTCTAACGTTGATGCCCAGCCTTCTGAAGAACCAGTAAAGCTCTTCTCCGGAGATGGGTTCAGTCAGGTCTCCCTTTGATACAAGCTTGGCAAGGGCCTCCGTCAACTTCCTTGTCTCTCCGGGGAACTGACTTTTCGCCGTCTCGTAAACCTCGTCTGCTCTGCCTTGGAACAGTCTCCTGAGAATAGTCTCTGGATCCTCGTTCCGCTTTTCCGGACCTTCTTTGAGTTTTTCCTCCTCACCCTTCTTCATCATCGCCCTTCTCTGCATCTCAAGCAGCTTCCTCTGCTTCCAAAGCTCCAACTCGTCGCTTGACAACCCAGATCAGTCTCCAATGATGCGCCGAGAACTACGATTCAATACTTATACAAGCATTTCTGAAAGGGCTAGGCGCCGAGATATCCGCTGACCTTGCTGGGATCGAACCTTTCGTCATTTAGCACGTTAGTTATGAAGTTGAGCATCAACCGTCGCTTGGTGTATTCCATTTCCGGATAGTAGAGCGGGTGCGTCACAACAAGTCCCCTAAACGCATAGAAGGGCGCGATGACGCTGAAAATCTCGTCATCGCCAGTTGCCTTGAGATAACCATCGATGAATCGGTTGAAGAGGCCTCTGAATGGATCGACAAATCCTTCGTGATGCCAGACGCTGAAGAATATGTAGTTGATGCTTAAGCAAGAGACATCGTCTGCTGGCTCTCCGAACTCCTCTCTGGCCAGATCCAGAGACAAGATCGAGTCATCTTCACGAAATCTTATGTTCCCGAAGGGGTGGAAGTCGCCATGAATTCTGGAGAGGCGATGCGACAGATACTTGATCCTGTTTCTCCATTCCACGGCTTTCACCTCAATATGCTCTATCTCCTTTGGATTTGTGAAGTTCAGTGTTCTAATATCAGGGTAAGTGTCGACCACACCCATCAACATCTCTCCGTGGCCGACCAGATCACGAATATGCCGCTTGTAGAGGATCGGGTTGTTCTTCTTCCTAGAGTGAAGCGTCGCAAGGTATTCCACCAGCGCGTCGCATCTCTTCAGATCCCGTTCAGCGATTGACCGGTTACGAGCTATCCTGAACAAGTCTTCAACATACGGTTTGCCCTGCTTGTCCGTCACCTCTTCTACGAGGTCAAAGAACTCCGAGGCATCGCCGACAGAGACTATGTCTCCGCTCTCTGAAAGGGCGGCCACATCTAGCGATTTGCAGCATGTTCCCTCAGGAGCTGTATTGAACAGCCTGTGTTGAAGAAGCAGAACAGCAGCCCTATCGCCCAAGTAGTCATGTCCCCACCCAGTATCTGCCCGGACAATCCGCATCACCAGATTCCGTCGCCTCTTTCCGACCCTGAATGAGAGGAGGAAGCCAGCATTGTGAAAACCTTCTCCAAGCTTTCTCAGTGATATGAAATTAACCCTTCTCTGAAAGAGTCCAGAAAGGTAACTCTCCAGCTTCCGCTGGCTTACGTTGAACGTTTTCGAGCCAACTTGAAGTTCCAAGAACACTACCTACCGGTCGGTTCTTGAATGGAGGTACAACCCTTATCTGGATTTGCCTGTACGATCACTGTGTTCGCCACATGGAGCTGGTCCTGTGCAGAGGCAAGGATGGGTTGTCTGGATCACGGGGTTGCCTGGAAGCGGAAAATCTGTCGTTGCACGGGCCCTGAAGAGGAAGCTACTTGAGAAGGGTCTTAGAAGCCAGATCCTTTCGTCAGATGAGTTGAGGAAGTTCGTTACGCCTAAGCCGACATATAGTCTGAATGAACGCGATACCGTCTATAGCACCTTAGCGTT
>CAZZFQ010000064.1:4430-7838 GCA_964653695.1 uncultured Candidatus Bathyarchaeia archaeon
GCTATCCTGAGCCAATTGCACGCTTTCCTTCTGGCATGAGAGATCGGACTCCGCTCTTTCAGACGCTAGGCTTGATATGTCAATCTGCACAACATCCTAGTCGTTCACAACCGCATCGGGTCTGTGAGGGCCGGAGCGGATGTTGAACGAGTGTACCCACACCTGTACCCACAACCCCCCCAATCTGGCAAGGCCTACGGCGAAGCTGAAGCCCAACTGGATTTCTTGTGGACATAGTTGCGCCGCTTCGGCGGCCAATTCCTAGAATGCCAAAGAAGAACCGGGTAATTCATTCCAAAGCTTAGATGACTTTGGGCTGGAAAGCCTCCTAGCCAACCTGGATTCGTGGAAACCTTTCAGTGCGCACTCGTACTCATAGATGATCCTTGAGGTCACTACCCAGCTGTCCAGTGGCTCTCTATCGACGCTAAACACTTGATCAGTCAGTTTGGCATTCTGCATGGTGAAGTGACCTCTTGCGAAACAGCCTATCATCACCGCAGGCCTATCAGTTTCCGCCAGACTTCGACAGATCTCCTCAAAGGTTGATGGGTGACCGAGAGTGCTTAGAGCAACTAGCTTGGTTGGTCGTGTTCTGTCGATCACTGCATGCAGATGCAAGGCATCTATTTGAAGAAGAGGCTTCCCCTTAGGCGGGACTCGCCTCTCCCTGAATAGTTGTTCCACGAGGCCGACGAATCGATCGTAATTCCTTGGAATTCTTGCCTTCGAATCAATCCTGATTACCTCGTCCTGTATGGTGTGGATCCAGGTCTCAAGTTGTCCCTCCTTGTTCAGCGGAGAACCCAACGCCTCCAGAATCGAGAAGTGAACGATGTCGGGTCGACCTCGCTTCTCAAACTGCTTAAGGCTTCTCATTGCTGAATAGTGATAGCTCATGTCTAGGAGCATCTCGTCTGGCTTTCTGCCCCTCCTCTCCGCGTGAGCTACAACTGAGGGATGTTCCGCTATGCTTCTAGGGACCAATTCCAGTGCCGCTTCCGCAAGGATAAGCGTCAAGGGCATTCGTACTTCTGCCTCAAGCCTTAGTTACTTCTTGAGAAAGCTTAACCGTTGGGGAGAAAGTAAGCTGTTCGAGCGAGATGAGACGACAGGACCGCTCCTACATCAAGATAGCTGAAGAGCGGATAGACCTACTGTACGCGTTCGCTCGTGAAGTTTTCCATGAAAGCCCGTCCCTTGCGAACCGTTACGTAGAAATTGCAAGGCGGATCGGGATGAGGTGTGGAGTGAGAATTCCGCGGGAGTTGAAGCGGTTCACCTGCAAGGGGTGCAGAAGTTTTCTGGTTCCAGGAGCTAACTGCAGAGTTCGCATCAGACCAGATAGAGGAACCACGATTGTGATGACTTGCCTCAAATGTGGAGAAGTGAAGAGATATCCGACGGTCAGAAGAAAAACGTAAGACTCTGAGTCTCCTAACATTTTCGGGCGTGATATCAGACATCTCCAGCTGAAAGACGATGCTCAGAAAAGTTACGAATAGTATATATTGACGGTCGGTTCGTTACTGAGAAGATCGCATCTGAACTCAGGAGAGAAAACACGCCTTGCCCACGGCCTTCGATGTTCCGGCTGACCTCCTCATCGACAGGTTAGCCAAATATCTGAAGGAAAACGTAGGGGAAGTAGGTCCTCCAACTTGGTCATTGACCGCAAAGACAAGTTCACATCATCAACGCCCTCCCCAGCAAACCGACTGGTGGTACCTGCGTTGCGCGTCGCTTCTCAGAAAGCTATACATTCACGGCCCAATCGGAATCGAGAGACTGAGAGTCGAGTACGGCGGACGGAAAAGGCTTGGGCAGAGGACTGAACATTCAAAGAGGAGCGGCGGATCTTCCATCAGAGAGCCGCTTCAGCAACTAGAGAAGGCAGGTCTCGTGGCTAGGCAGGAGAAGGAAGGAAGGAAACTTACACGGGAAGGCTCAGGCCTCCTGAACCGGATCTCGGCAGAAGTTCTGAAAGAGGCCAAGAAGTCTCCTGGCGAGGACAAGAAATGAGCGACGAAGAGCTTACCGATGAGGAACTAGAAGAAATCCGCAGGAGACGGCTCATAGAGCTTCAAAGAGCAACGATGGAGGAGCAGAGAAGGGCTAGAGCGCAGCAGCAGATCGAGGTTCAGAAGCAAGCTGTTCTGAGGCAGATAATGACACCTGAAGCGAGACAGAGGCTGACTAACATCAAGATGGTTAGGCCAGAATTCGCTGAACAACTTGAGCTTCAGCTCATACAGCTTGCTCAAACAGGAAAAGTCAACATTCCAATATCAGATGAGCAACTCAAGGAGGCATTGGTTCGCTTGCAGTCACAACGACGAGAAGTCAGAATAAGGAGACAGTAAGGCGTTGGCCAGGGTGAAACACACGGCTAGGAAGCGACGGCTTGCGAAGGCAGGTAAACAGAAAAGTTCCGTGCCAATGTGGATCGTCGCGAAGACTATGGGCAGGTTTAGGTCCCACCCGAAGCGGAAGCCTTGGAGAAGGACGAAACTGAAGATCTAGGTGGTCAAATGAGTAACGAGAAACCGGCCGAAGATGAGAAGGAAAAAGAGGAGGAGAAAGAGAAGGAAGAGATAGAGATCGTTGAGGAAAGAACATATAATCTTCCTTTTCGTCGGGTTTGGGCAACCCCGAGAGGTAAGAGAACTCCGCGCGCCATAAGGATGCTCAGAGAATATGTGGGGCGCCACATGAAGGTTGAGAACGTCGTGATCAGCAATGAGGTTAACGAGCAGATCTGGTCGAAAGGAATGAGCAAACCTCCCAGAAACCTGAGAATAAGAGCCGTCAAAGACAAGGAGGGGAAGGTCATAGTCTACCCTGCCAAAGGGGCGTAGACTGTGCCATTAATCGCCACCGATGTCTTAGGCAGTCCGAACATAGGACTCTACTGTTTCTGCACAGAAAATCTTGCGATCGTTCCTCTAGGAGTAACTGCCAAGAAGATGAAAGAGTTCGCTGAGGCTCTCGGAGTCGAAATCGTCTCCACGAATATCGGAGGTTGCAGACTTGTCGGAGCGCTCGTAGCTGGCAACTCCAACGGGGTCGTCCTCCCTTATTTCGCGGAGGAACACGAAATGAAGATGATGAGGTCGCATCTTGACATCAATGTACAGGTGATACATGAGAAGAGAAACGCGTTAGGAAACATGATTTTAGCTAATGATAAAGGCGCCGTGGCTGACCTCAGATTGCCGAGTGCAACGCTCGACGCCATATCAGAGGTGCTTGGAGTAGAGGTGGTTAGCGGAGAGATCTTGGGACTCCCATGCATTGGCGCTTTTGCGGCCTCAACAAACAGCGGAGTTCTCGCACATCCTTCAGTCCGAGACGATGAAAAGAGAAAGATTCAAGAAGTCCTGAAGGTTCCTGTCGAAACTGGAACCA
>CAZZFQ010000065.1:0-2051 GCA_964653695.1 uncultured Candidatus Bathyarchaeia archaeon
GGAATGAAGCAGAGAGTCGGCATCGCAAGAGCGCTAGCTCTCCAACCGGAAGTTCTCTTAATGGATGAGCCGTTCTCCTCACTGGATGAGCTAACAGCAAAGACCCTGCGCTCGCTGGTATTGGAGATTCGTGGAAAATCTTCGCTTGCGACAAATACTTTCATTATGGTGAGCCACAATGTCGAGGAGGCGGTATTCATGGCTGACCGTGTGATAGTGATGTCGCCAAGGCCGGGACGAATTGTTGGAGAAGTCAAAGTCGATATTCCTCGACCCCGCATGCGGTACTTGAGAGATCCGGTGTACTTCAAGTATGTTGATGAAGTCATGGAAGCCTTGGAAAAAGGTAAGTAAGCTTCTATAAACCTCTAGCGCGTCATACTTGCAGGCGACAAGCCTCTAGACTTAGTCAACGTAATCGTTGAGGTAGCAAGTGGGTCGAGCGACAGTGAGATTTCTCAAGATCGCCTAACAAACGTGAGCATAATGGAAGGTTGAATCGCTTCTGCTTTTATGCCTCCTCAACGTGTAGGTTCCAGAGGAGCACAGCTCTTGGACGAGAGACTTCCCAAAGTCGTTGTTGGACTAGCGCTACAAAGCGCTATTCCACACGGATGTGAAGTCGAAACATTACTTGCTCTGTACTCTGATCCGAATCCAGAGAAGGCTCGGAGACTTCATGACAAACTTTCGGCGTCCCGTAGCCACTGCGACAGAGAGATCGCTATCTGGCTGGCGCTGTTACTGGAACAAGGTCCATCCAAATCGGATCCCAAGGCTATGGTGACTACGATGAGAGAAATGGAATCTGTACTTTTCTTCTTGATCAATCAAGTTGGTGAGAGCCAACGTGAGATAAATGATTGGATGAACTACATCGCCAATGCAGCTGAGAGCTTAGCCGACGGCTTCTTGATTGATGCAAAGATCTTTCTAAGCCAGGCTTCGGAGGTCTCTCAGTCACCGATTATTGAGCGCCTGAAATCTGATCCCAGCCTTGGACGGAAACTCGATATTCTTCAGAGAGCCACTGCGCAATACTTCGAGGAGATGAGAACGTATCCGTCAAAGCTGATGATCCCTGAGGATAGGCTTGAGATCGTATTGAGAGTGCAGGAGATCTTGCTAGACCTGATGCAAGCCTACTATCAAGGAAAGCGCGAAGAGGACGATGAAGTCATTGGAGGCAGTATCCGACGATTGAACACAGCCGTACGGTATTTAATGAACAAGGATAGGGAAGTTGAAGCAGCTAAGCAAGAGTTACAACTGGCTTCTGAACACCTAAGCGAGAAGAAGAGCAGAGTCCTTGGCGAAAGAAAACGTCAGCTAGTCAATGAATGTAGCGAAAGGATGAAAGAACTCATAGAGACAAGAACTATCTGACAGAGTCTGGTGCACTGGACCACCGATCTTCTCTCGAAAAGCATTTCTCGAATGTGTTTGTCATAGTGCAGCACGTGAAGTGACCTTGCACGATACGTTGGAAGAGTTCAGAAAGTACCGTGAGAAAATGAACCAGAAGATTCTGGCGTCAGGCAACGTTCAGATTCAACGGTTCTTCAACTTGGACAACCGGGCCTATGAGCAGGGCGCCCTCCCAGCCAAGACAAAGGAATTGCTAGGCTTGGTGGCATCAATGGTACTTAGATGCGACGACTGCATAACGTACCATGTGGTCCGCTGCGTAGAGGAAGGAGTAGCCGACCCGGAGTTTTTTGAAGCCTTCAATGTGGCTCTGATCGTCGGAGGTTCAATAACAATACCACATTTGAGGCGGGCAGTTGAGCGCCTTGAAGAGTGCAGGCAAACCGCCGCGAGTTAGGTAGAGCCCCATGAAGCCAGCTTCCACACCCAGAGGCAACGTCAGTATCCGTGTTGCGACAGAACGTGATCTGCAGAGCATCGTGGAGTTGAAGCATAAACTCGACAAACATCATGAGATTCCCGGTCTGTGGCCGCCAGAAGGAGGAAGAAGAAGGATCTTTGCCCGCTACAGACAGATGCTCCGTCAGCCTACAGCAAGATTGTTCGTTGCTGAACGGTCACCC
>CAZZFQ010000065.1:2151-4155 GCA_964653695.1 uncultured Candidatus Bathyarchaeia archaeon
CAGACAGATGCTCCGTCAGCCTACAGCAAGATTGTTCGTTGCTGAACGGTCACCCTGCAGTATAGTTGGATACCTAACGGTGACCATCCTGACGAGGACATGCCCTGATAGAGACTTCAGACGGATTGGAATGATTGCGGAGGCATTCGTTGAAAGAGAAGATAGACGACAAGGGGTTGGCACAGCTCTGGTCGAAGCAGCAGTGAGATTTCTCTCAGGCCGGCGCATCAAACATGTTACACTTCGGAACGCCATTAGGAACAGGTTAGCTAATGAGTTCTGGGAGAGTCTTTCGTTCAAACCAGTGCTCTATACTCGAACCTCAACTCTCAAGAGATTGAGAAGGGCGATCCAGAGAACCAAGCTGCTTGCATAAAACCCCATGCTGTTGCCTCCCCTTGCCAAGAGCCTTCACGACTTGCGACAGGATGTCGTAACAGCCTTGTAGCCGCTCTTCTCTCATCATCGAGAACTACGCTCAAAGCGTTTAGATTCGAAAAACGTTACCTCAGCAGATGTCAGGCCGGGAACGCATTTGGGCAGCCCTGTAGAGGCCAGCGGCGTTGGAGGGCAAACGGTAAAGCTGCAACCACTACGAGTGATTGAGTCTGATTGATAATATGGGTCGGTTCGAGATTTGAATAGATCTTTACCTGTGCTGGCTCAGAAAGTCGTTCGAGACTCGCTACGAGTGACTGGTAACGATGTTGTAGTGATCAACACATGGGATTGGACAGCCGACCTTGCATCAGCTTTGGCTTTGGAATGCTTCAGATTGGGCGCAGATGTCCTCATGACTTTGTACACCGATGACTTCTATTTCGAGCATCTGAAGATCCTATCCGAGGAGGACCTGAGGCAGACCTCAAGGCACTGTCTCGAATTGGCAGATTACACCTCGGTTGAGATCTTTGTGGGCGCGCCTGAAGACCATTCAAGGTTCAAGGATATACCGGCAGGCAAGACTGCTGCGAACGCGCAGGGTGAGAAAGTTCATTGGGAGAAGAACCGCGAGAAGCGTATCAGGACTGCCGCCCTAGAGTTCAGCACCGTTCACCCTCAAGTAGCGAAGACATATCGGTTTGACTATTCGTCGTGGAAGAAGACCGTTCAATCGGCTGTGATGGTAGATTATCACAAAGTCTCTCAGTTCGGAGCAGGATTGGCTTCCGTGCTTGAGAAAGGCCAGAACGTCCGCATCAAGCAAGGAAATGAAACGGATTTGAGATTTCAGATTGCTGGAAGATCCCCTTATGTGTCAGACGGTGTGATAGACGAGGCCGACATGGAACGCGGGCAGGTCTTCACATCACTCCCGGCTGGAACCGTCGCTGTCGCTCCAATCGAAACGACTGTCAATGGCCACGTGAGATTTGACTTACCGTTGCCGAGATCCGGAAAACTGATTTCACGTATCGAATGGGAGTTCGAGCAAGGCCAGCTTGTCAGCTTCAACGCTAAGAAAAACCTGAGTGCAATCAAGGACCGTTGGAAGGTGGCTAAAGGAGATAAAGACAGAGTAGGAAGCCTCATTCTAGGCATCAATCCCAGAGCACGCTTTGGCTTCAATATTGACTCTCTTGTCAGAGGTGCAGTCTCAATAGGCATAGGAGAAAATAGACAGTTGGGAGGCGAGAACAACACAGATTTTTCGGTGACAGGCACACTTGGCAAGGCTATGGTGGAACTAGACGGAACGCCAATCACGAAGAACGGAAGATACGTGATCTGACTTCGGATTATGACTGTTGATCATCCAAAGCTCGATAATATATGAAGGGGGTTGAGTTGGCCTGGGTTAGCCCATATATGGGGGTTTCTTGATATAATGCTTCTCAGCTATCAAACACGCTCGTCAAGCGCACAACAAAGAAGAGTGCCTCGTGATGAAACTGAGTACACGTGAAGTTGCTTATAGCGCGGTGATGGCCGCACTGATCTACGTAGGAACATCCATTGCGATACCTATGCCGAAACCTTTGGGTATATGGCACTTCGGCGACA
>CAZZFQ010000065.1:4255-7615 GCA_964653695.1 uncultured Candidatus Bathyarchaeia archaeon
ACATCCATTGCGATACCTATGCCGAAACCTTTGGGTATATGGCACTTCGGCGACATCGTCACATTTATCGTTTGCATTCTCTTTGGACCCGTTGTAGGCGGGTTATCCTCAGCCATCGGCCCAACCCTCTTTGATTTATGGAACCCCCTGTATGGAAGCCAGTACATCTACTATGCGCCAGCAACATTGGTGATCAGGGGTTGTATGGGTGTGCTCCTCGGCTCAATCAGGGCTGTGGTCAAGAGAAACGTCAGATTGTGGGAGGTAGTGGCTATGGCCATTGCTGTAACGGAGAAGAATCTCGGCTATTTCGCCTATGATTTCAGTCTTTTCGGCTTGGGTGCAGCCCTCTTTGATCTCAGCTTCTTCCCTATGGATGCAATCTTTATCGTCGTCACACTTCCTTTGCTTTACGCTCTCAGGAGACATTTGGGTAAGATGTATGTGATTCCGCCGAAGAGCTGGAAAGGCTAGACGTGCGATGATTGATTCTCACGCACACCTTGGGAACTTTCCTCTCTTCAATGTCGGCATAGATGCCGATCAGATGACTAGGCAGATGGATGAGTATGGCATAGAGTTGTCTGTCGTTTCCTCTCTACCGAACAGTTTGACTTGGGAGGCTATCAAGAAGTATCCTCGCAGATTTGTCGGTCTATCATGGGTGGATCCGAAGAGGACGCAGGCGGCTGAAGATGTGAAGAAGGCTGTTCGCGAATGGGATTTCAGAGGTGTGAAGATGCATCCTCTTCTCGACTCATTCCTCCCGGATGATGAGTTGATCAATCCTGTTATGGAGACTGCTCGAAAGCTTCAGCTTCCTATCCTCTTTCACTCAGGTCACCCGCCGTGGTCTTTGCCTTGGCACTTTGGTAATCTCGCGGACCGCTTTCCTGATGTAAAGATCATCTTGGGCCACATGGGGCACGGACATATTGTATACATCAACGGCTCGATAGAGATGGCTTTGAAGCATGAGAACATCTATCTCGAAACTTCAGGCATGCCGATGCATGCCAAGGTGAAGGAGGCTGTGCAGAAGGTTGGCATGGATAGAGTCTTGTATGGCTCGGATATGCCGTTTGGACATCCGGCCTTTGAATTGGCGAAGGTCAGGATAGCTGGACTCACTGACGAGGAACTTAACAAGGTCTTCGATTCGAATGCAAGAAGACTGTTCAAGTTACCTGGTTGACGGAACCTAATGTCGGTGTCCAGTTACCGTCGTCGCAGTGGGCTCACTGGTTCCACTGTCTGAGAAGATGGCTGTCGTCAATGTTGTCTTCCGCGGATTGAACGCCTTCGAAGAGCTGTCCACAGATCATCTGCGTACGGCAACGGAAGCTTCTCCTCCTTGCCATCTCTCCTGACGAGAATTCGCTTCGACTGATCCGACAGTAATTCGCCTATTGTAGTAGCCTCTATTCTTCGCCGCTTGAGTTGAGACACAATTCCCTCAGCACTTGCCTCGGAGGCGACTATGAGGAGAGAACCGGAACTGACCAGCCTGAGCGGGTTTACTCCAAAGAAGTCGCAGATCTTTTCAGTCTCAGGTGCTATTCTGATCTCACTTTCATAAACACGGAATCCCGTCTTTGAAGCGTTCGCTAGCTCGTTCAGGCCTCCTGCTGTGCCACCTTCTGTCGGATCGTGCATTGCTTGGACTGTTCCATGATTGAACGCTGTTATGGCATCTTCAACGATGCTCGTCATCTGGAAGAATTTACTCGCTCTCTTAACGAGACCATTGCCGAATGCTCTTGTCAGCAATTCGCGCCGGTCTGCAGCCAAGATCGCTGTACCCTCAATGCCAGCACTTTTAGTCATGATTACCTTCGCTCCAGGCCGGGCGTCCCCACAAGTCACATACCCACGTCGACCCACAAGTCCTGCTGCGAATCCTATTATCAACGGGTGATCTAGACCCGGCGTTACTTCAGAGTGCCCACCGATGATTGCCACCCCGATTTTCCTCGCAGCTTCACCCATCTGACCGCAAATTGTGCGGAGAACCCCCTCTCCCGATCCTTCAGGAAGCATTATGCATGAGAGAAACCAAGTAGGCCTAACTCCCCTCGTCGCTACGTCGTTAGTTGTGACGCGAACGGAAAGGGATCCGATTCTATTCAGTGCGCCGCTGATCGGGTCGCATGAGAACGCAAGCAACTCTTTCCCAGCCCTAATGATCGCCGCATCCTCACCGTGAGAAGGACCAAGCACAACATCTGACCTTCGGGCACCTAGATGCTTGAAGATGATCTCGATGAGCGGCCGTGGTGGGATCTTTCCCAAGGGAAGTTTCATTGTTCCATCTCGTAGGAGCTTCACAGCTATGCTGAAGAAACGTTTGACTCTGTACTTGAAGGTGACGCAAAACTTCCTTATCACTTGGATCGTGCAAATGGTCGTAGGCTCCAAACATCATTCTTCTGGTTGTCATGCGTAGTGTCGCCGATGAACTGAACCCGTGCGATACTACGGAAGATTTCTCTGACGTCATGACCTTTCGCCATGAATGCGTCCATAGCCAGGTGGGATACCGAAAAGCCAGTGCGGCGACCTTCACTCAACATGGCTAGCCAAGCGCTGACCTCTTATGGCCGACGAACTGATAGTTCCTCAAGACACGAAAGATTAGTTATCCAACATCGACCTGAGTGGGGTTATAGAGTTTCAATCCCAGTGTTTTTGGTAGGAGGAACTCACTATGAATCTGAAAAAGCTGATGGATCTATGGCAGAGAAGAGGGGAAACGTTCGGAGAGAGAAGTAGTCTCGTCAGGCGTGGCGAGACCCTACAAGGCGTCATGAGCGAATCTGTTCGCTTTCTTGGTGATCTTGAAGGCCCGGTCCTCGATGTTGGGTGTGGGGACGGAGTACCTACCGGCACTCTCGTTCGTCACTATCGTGTCATAGGAGTGGACTTCGCCTTGGCGATGCTTCAACGAGCAAGATCTAGTCTGCCTTCAGCAGACTTCATGAGAGCCAGTATCGATCGCCTTCCGTTGCAGAGCGGCGTCATGCCAGCCGTTACCTGCTACTTCGTGCTCTCTGACTACACTGACAGACACTCACTTCTCAGCGAACTGCAGCGCGTCCTCCGACCCGGAGGCAGGCTTGTTCTTGCAGACTATTCCTCGAATGACGACTTCAACAATCTTCTTGATGATCTCCAGACTAGAGTTCTAGGAAAAAGCCGCGGCATGTTCCGTTTGCATCTCGATGCTTTGAGTCGCGAAGTTAAGGAAACAGGGTTCAAGGTGAAAGCTTCCAAAGAATTCCACTATCCACTCAGGATCTCACTTGACACATTCGTTGATCAACTGTATCTGTCGTCCGCAGGCGCTCTGTACAAAGAGAA
>CAZZFQ010000066.1:0-7515 GCA_964653695.1 uncultured Candidatus Bathyarchaeia archaeon
GATCGATGGCTTTCTCAATTATGGGTCTCGCTCTGTCGACCTCAAGCATCCATTCCGCTGAGTTGCCGTAGGACCAGCAGCCAAGACAGATCCGTGATACTCTAAGACCAGATTTTCCCAGATTCAAGTACTCCATGAAGATCCCCTGATCTCATCGTGCGATCTGAGTTGTCGCCTTGATCGTTATAAGGATTGGAGGAACGAGGCCGCGTCGAACAGCCATCTTCTAGTACTTCCCAAAAGATCTGCCGATAGAGCAGTTAGAGCCACTCGGTGAATAGCCAATCTTCCTTCAGAGGGAATCATAGACAACAATGTAGGCGCCTCCAGGGACCGATCCATCAAAGGAGGAAAACAATTGGGCAACAGAATGACGAGTGCGCCTACCTGAGCAGATGGGTGCACCTACAATATCGGCAACCGTCACTAAAGTCTGCAATTCTGGCAGAAAGTTGGATTCAGAAGAACGAAGGCTTTTCTCGGAGCAATTGGTAGCAGGACACGAGCTGCGTGTGCTCACGAGAAGGACACCCACTCGCACAATTTCCTAAGCGACAAGGGACAACTATTCAGCTACAGCGGTGCGGCTGATGGGGTTCAGCTCCATCATATGACTATCTGTGAGCTATCGAAGGTTACATTGGAATGTGTATAGACCCATGCGCCTGTGTCGCTTTTGTCAGAACGGAGACACAGACAAGTTCTTGCAGGCGTCAAGAACTTTCTTAGCGTCATCAAGCGCCCTCTTGGCATCATCTCTGTCAAAGATCTTTTCCGGTGGCAATCCGCGCATCTCTTCACCATACATCGCCGGGGCTCTCTTTCTTGCTAGGCTCTTTGAGATCTTTGCGACCCGGTCCACATGCGCTTGGAACGATTTGGGAAAGCGGTGAACATTGGACTGGAGGATATCGGAAACATCATGGAACTTTGGGTACTCCACACCGATCAGTCTGAGTGCCCCCTTCAGGACGAGCTCAACCGATTCCTGAGCCTGTCTCACGCAGTATGGGTAGTTTCGTTGGTCATAGGCCAGCTTCGCCGTCTGAAACCTAGCGCGGCCCTGTCTATAGTAAGACCTCGATAGCTCGCTAAACCGCAATCTCTTCACCTATCGGCATCTTCGGATCAAGCCTCCAGAACCACCGTCCATTCTTAACGACTTTCTGGCCCCCAGCCTTCCTGACGAGTGATCTGCATTGAGAGAGAACCTTTTCGAGGAAGCCTTCCTTATCGAAGACGATGACTCCTTCATCGATGATGTCCAAGTAGATCGGGAGAAATCTGCTAGCCTCATCCCGTGAGAGCGGAAAGAACGACACGTCTGTGAAGAGTTCGTTCCGATATAGGAATCTCCTCTCATCTTCGATCGGAGCTACTGACTCATACAACTCCTCTAACCTTTTACCGACACTTCCTCGAATGCCCTCGACCACTACAAGCATATCGACATCACTGCTCGCACTCGCGGTTCCCCTCGCGACGGATCCGTAAACGCATACCGATTGCAGGCGATCCGCATAGTTCTCTCTCAGAAGCCTTGTAGTCTTGACAATGATGGGAACGAAGCTTTGAGAGCGTATACGGTCCAAGTTCTTAAGAAACTCGTAAGCGTACACAGCGTCTTGGGGATTGATCAGCCTGTAGAGGCGCGTTCTTCCGCTTCTGCCGAAGACCGTCAGATAGCCTCTTCTCCTGAGCTGGCTAACGACCGCTAAGAGGGTTGACGAGCTGCGGCGCAAAATGGATCCAGCTTCGTATAGCGTAAAGATTCGGTCTCCAAACCTATTCATAAGGATCGCATAGTCATTGAAGAGCCAAGCCGGCAGGTGCGTTACCAAGGCGACCGCCTAACATAAGCAAAGCACTCATATAAAGCGAGCGCGCAGTTACCCCTGCGCATTGGATTCTAAGTTACTCGCCTCGTTTTTTCCTTGTCTCGGCCAAATATGATGACTCGATGTTTTCTTTCCTTCAACAGCCTCGCAAATAGGTGGCCCATCTGTCTTGTGCCGCCGACTACGGCTACTGCGCTCTTGGATAGGAGCCCAAAATCTTCAGGTCAACAGTTTTTCGTTGAAGTTCTTCTAGAGCTTCTTGACACTTCAAATCCTTCCTATGTCCTTCAAAATCGCAGAAGAAGACATACTCCCAAGGCTTGCCACGCGCAGGCCTCGACTCTATCTTCGTAAGATTGATCATTCTGCCGGACAACACGCCTAGTGCTTCGTGCAGCGATCCGGGACGATGCCTCACAGAGAATAGCACTGAAGTTCGATCCTTACCAGTCGGCTCATGATCAATCCAGGTTAGCACGAAGAACCGGGTATGGTTCTCATGGCTATCCTCGATACCGGAGGCGAGAATAGTCATTCCATAGAGTTGTGCGGCCAGCTCAGTACCGATCGCTGCGATTCCGTTCCTCTCACTCGCCAACTTGACAGCTTCTGCTGTGCTTCTGGACTCTACAAGTTTGGCGGAGGGCAGATTCTCCTTGAGGTATTGGTGGCATTGGGCGAGAGCTTGAGGATGCGATGTAACTTCCGAGATCTCATCCAACCACGTGTCTGGTTTCGCTATTAGATTGTGTTTGATGCGTATTATGACCTCGCCAGAGACCTTGAGATCCGATTCGCCCAGTAGGTCTAACGTTGTCAACACCGATCCCTCGTTTGAGTTCTCTATAGGGACGACGCCGCTATCCGCCTCTCTGACACTTACCGATCTGAAGATGTCTGCTATGCTTGGCCGTTGATCGAATATCGCGTTCACATCGTGGAAGTGCTCGCGAGCAGCCTGTTCACAGAAAGTTCCTCGAGGCCCAAGAAACGCAACTCTCGTCTCCTTCAATTGTACGCTTCGGCAGAGGCGCATGATCTCTCTGTATACATCCTCAGCAAGTTCTCTTGGGAGAGATCTTTGGGCCGCCTCCTCGCCGATTCTTCTCAAGACGGTGTTCTCTCTCACCGCATCGATGATCGGTAGCCTCAGCTTCTTCTTGTATTCCCCTATTTCTCTGGCGAGAAGCACTCTCTCGGTCAGGGCGTCTATTATCCGCTTATCGACAGCATCAATCCTTTCGCGTATCTTTTCTCTCTCATCCATTCAAGTCACTTCAAAACCTTGGGTATCGCCCCATAGCGAATCATGAAATCAGCAAGCACTATTGATACGACTGCCTCAACAACGGGAACAGCCTTCGGTACCACGCAGGGGTCATGCCTTCCCCCTAGTTCCAGCTCTGTCTCTTTCATAGACGCGAGATTCACGCTCCTTTGTTTTCTTCGAATGGACGGGGTAGGCTTGAACGCCACCTGAACCACAATCTCGCTCCCAGTCGACAAACCTCCAAGGATTCCACCGGCGTTGTTCGTTTCGAACTGTACCTTCCCACCTGTGATGGTAAGTGGATCGTTGTTCTGTGAGCCTCTCGACCGAGCGGCTTCAAATCCTGATCCGAACTCAACTCCTTTGACAGCTGGAATGGAGAAGAGCGCTTTAGCAAGTTCTGAGTCAAGAGAGTCGAACAAAGGCTCCCCGATGCCTGGCGGGATACCATACGCTACAGCCCTGACTATTCCCCCGACGCTATCTCCAGCCTCAGCGGCCTCCAGAATCGCCTTCTGAATTAGTGGTGCAGCTTCACGGTCACCGCATCTTACGGGAGTGGTGTACACTTGTGCACGTAGCTCTTCACGAGTCAAGTTGGTCCTAGAGTACACGTTCTCTATGGACAGTGTGTCTGCCAGGACCTCAATTCCCGTGTGCGCAAGCAGCTTCTTTGCTACCGCTCCAGCCATAACGAAGGCAACGGTCATTCTGCCTGTGAAGCGTCCTCCTCCTCTGTAGTCGTTGAATCCTCCGTATCGTACTCTAGCTGGATAGTCTGCGTGGCCTGGTCTGGGGATGTCTTTGAAACGTTCGTATGGCTGCGAATCCACGTTCGTATTCCGGACTATCATGGCGATCGGCGCCCCAGTGGTCCTGCCTTGGAACGTTCCGGACAGAAGCTCTGCCTTGTCTTCCTCGATCCTCGACGATGAGATACCGGGTTCCCTTGGGATCCGTCTATCTAGGTCATGTTGCACCTCGATTTCACTGAACTCGAGTCCTGCTGGGCAACCGTCAACGATCACGCCTACGCACTTGCCGTGGCTTTCCCCGAAGAGGGTTATCACGAATTCTTTCCCGAAGCTATTTCCAGCCAAGAACATCGCCTCCGAGAGTTTTCAGGTCCTCAAAGAAGCTGGGATATGACTTGGCGACGCAGGTTGCTCTATCAATGGTGGTGCTGCCCTCTGCGGCGAGTGCTGCGACGGCGCATGCCATGGCAACACGGTGGTCTCCGTGCGAGTCGACCTTTGCACCTTTTAGGAAAGGCACCCCAGTGATTTCTAGCCCGCCTCTTGTTTCCCGAATCTTGGCGCCCATTTTCCCCAATTCGCTTGAAAGCGCCGCGAGCCGATTGGACTCCTTTACTCTCAACCTCTCTGCGTTAGTGATCTTGGTTGTTCCTTGGGCATAGCATGCCGCTGCGGTTAGGGGAGGAACAAGATCAGGGCAGTCCGCAGCATTTATCTCAGTCGCCCTAGGCCGCTTGGGCCGAATCCAGACGGAGTCTTCCTCCCATTGAACATCTACGCCCATATCGTCCAGAACAGAAAGAATTCTGCTGTCTCCTTGAATGGATCCAGACGTTTTCAGGCCTGAGACTTCAATCTCGGAGCCTGTTACTGCACCTGCGGCGAACATGAACGCAGCTGATGAATAGTCACCTTCGACCAGATGATGATATGAGCGGGCTGACTGAACTCCATTGATCGTGAAGCTCGTCAGGTTGGCGTTTGCATCAACTTGTATGTCATGACATCTCAGAACTCTCAGTGTCATATGTACGTATGGCGCAGACTCTAGCGGTGTGCTGACTTCGATTGATGTTGGCTGGGGCCCCAGTGGGGCTGAAAAGAGGAGGCCAGATATGAATTGAGAGCTGACGTCACCGACTATTCGGGCCTTACCGCCTCTGTATGTCCTGCCAAACAGAACGAGTGGAGCACAGCCATTGCTCCGGACAGAGTAGCATAGGACACCCAACTGCCTCATCGCGTCGATTAGAGGGTGCATTGGCCTTTTCCTGAGGGATGGCTTCCCTGTCACAACGGAGATGCCTTCGGCATGTGGGAGGATTGGTGTCACGAAACGCATCGTGGAAGCTGATTCTCCGCAGTTCACGACATCGGCGGGCGTCTCGATGTGGTCCACGCCTACGACAGTGAGTGATCTTTCTTGAAGTGTAACTTGTGCTCCGTAGGCTTCGACCGCGGCGATCGTCGCGCATGCGTCTTCGCTCAGTGACGGGTTCTCAATCTTCGATTTCTCAGTAGACAGAGATGCAGCTATTACTGCTCTGTGCGTGTGGGATTTTGAGGGAGGCGCGCGGACTGAGCCTTGAAGCCGCGAGCCGCCGCGTATCGTAACCTGTTCAGATGTGCTTGGCAATAACCCTCGCCTTACTGTTGCTGATCTTGGCCTCGATGAGCTGCCCCTCAAACCTAGACATCGCGGATCGAACTTTCAGGACTCCACGCTCCTTCACTATCGCCACGGTTGCTGGTCCCTTGCCCGACAGACCGGAGGCAACTGCTCCAGCCGCCATCGCTTCTACGGCAACCTTCGGCTCCCAGCCAAGCACAACTGAGTGAGCCAATCCATTCAGTGTCAGCGCCTCCCAGTGGTACCCGTCCAATGCCATCCTGTGAGCAAGTCCACTGATGCGTGCTAGCTTCCGAAACTCCTGTAGGTCGACATTAGCCGTGTAAGACTTCTCAGATGGAACATGAAACAGAACACAGTACTTCTCCAAAGTCTTCCTCTTGAGGATTCTTCTCCTCTTGTTGTCCGTGACTACGAGTCCACCGTAGTACGAGGCACACGCGTCATCGAACGCCCCGGTGACTGTCACCCCGGATGCGATTGCGGCTTGAACACCGTCCTCAAGAATCTCTTTGTCCGGGACCTGCTTACCAAGGGCAGCTGTTGTGGCAAGGGCGACCGCATTTGCGGCGACGCTGCTGCTTTTCATTCCCCTAGCAATCGGTATGTTCGATGTGGTTTCGACATGTGCTCCGTACCTCATGCCAGCTCCATGCCGTTTCAGCACATCGCGAACAACTGTAACCACTAGGTCATCCTTTTCAGTTGGCTCGCCATGTATCGAAGCTGAGACCTCACCGGGATCTCTGTTCAACTCGACCCTAGCCACAGTCCAGAGGTCAACGCCTATAGCCGCCCCTTTGCCAGTTGATATCGCGTTCACCACTGTTGCTGCTCCGTATGCAATCGCCTCAGCAACAGGCATTGGCTCTGACCTCCATTGCGCGGACCAGCCCCTTACGCATCACGTTGAGAGGCGCCTTTCTTCCGGTCCAGATCTTGAATGATGCAGCTCCTTGGTGAAGCAACATCTCAATGCCATTGATGGTCTTGCATCCCGCCTGCTTCGCCTTCCGCAAGAGATCTGTCTCACGTTGGCCATAGACTATATCGAAGACGGTCAAGTCACGTTTCAGATCTGGCTTGTCAATCGGCAAGCAATCTTGGTTGCTCTCCATTCCAATTGAGGTCGCGTTCACAAGAACATCTGTTGTCAGGAGGACCTTTGCCAAACTCTTCCTTGTCAACTTGACAGTCTCAATGTTTTTGTGTGTCTTTCGTTTGACCTCTCGCTTGAGCCTCTGTGCTCTCTCAAAGGTTCTGTTCAAAACCACGATCCTAGGCGAAATACTGGCCAAGGCAAATGTGATTGCTCTTGCAGCTCCCCCTGCTCCCAGAATCGTGAAGGCGGATTCGTCCAGGCGAACATCGTTCTGTCTCAAAGCTTCAACTGCTCCGGTCGCGTCTGTGTTGTAGCCGATAAGCCTTCCCTCGGTGTTGAGCACTGTGTTGACAGCACCGATACGTTGAGCAAGCGGGTCCAGCTTCTGAAGATGCTTTAATATCTCGATCTTGTGTGGAACTGTCACGTTGAAACCGAGAACGCCTTGAGATCGCAGCCCTCGGATCGCGTCTCCAAGAAGACGAGGCAAGACCCTGAATGGAACGTATACACTGTCGATTCCTAACTCTCTGAACGCTGCGTTATGCATCACTGGGCTTAGTGAATGCTCGACGGGGTCGCCTATGATTCCGCAGACACGAGTTTTACCGGTGATGAGCAATTATGAATACCCCATCTCCGTGTAGATCCGCCGCATCCTTGAGATTGAGATTTGGCCGGGAGCCACAGTTCCTTCGTCACTTAGTGATGCAAACGTGAACGACGCTCCATAGAACGGTGAGAAGATGCGGCTCAGGACACCTAGCCTGCCCATCGCGAAACATATCAGTCCACACTTCTTACTTTCCTCTTGAGCGAGGGTGAGGAGACGAAGATTGTCTTCGAGTTTCTTCGCCGTAGTGATGAGCTTGGATAGCGCTGCGCCTGAATTGCGGCAGAGACGCAGAACCTTCCTCAAT
>CAZZFQ010000067.1:0-7188 GCA_964653695.1 uncultured Candidatus Bathyarchaeia archaeon
AATCCTGTCACAATCGCTAAACACGACGGAACGATTTCACTTAAGGATCATCTGAGTTCGGTCTGTACCAGCAGACTCGTACTGCGCTGTCAGTTCAATGGCCTTTGTGGGGCAAATGTCTTCGCATTGAGCGCAATGAGTGCATCGGTCAAGGTAGAACATAGGTCGCTTGCCCTTATCATCGTCAAACATCTCAATCACCTCTGCAGGGCAAACCCTAAAGCACATTGAACATCCGATGCACCGATCTCTGTAGAACGCTATCATGCCTCTGAAATCGCCAGGTATGTGTACCTTCTGCCGGTCCTTGAAGGGATATCTGATGGTGACTGCTTTCCTGAATATGTGCCTAAGCAGCTCTCTCTGCATCGCCATTGTCTATTTCTCCTTCGCGTATTTCTTGAGTTGGTTCCAAGTCCAAACCCATTCTCTGTCCTTTGAAGGCTCAATGAATCTCGCCGTTCTGTCCATGCAACACATACAGGGATCGATCCCCGCAAGCACTATGGGGATATCTGCAACATGAACGTTGTAATCTCCCTTCGACGTTAGCATTTCGACTAGCGCTGCCAGATTTCCGAGGGTCGGCGCCCGTACTTTGTACCTAGAAGGCCTATCCGTGCCATCAGATCTGACGTAGTGTATGTCTTCGCCACGTGGGGCTTCAACCCTGCTAACGGACTCTCCCCTCGGCGGCGTGTTCGGTAGGCGGATTCGGATTGGTCCGCTTGACAGATGGTCGAGGCAGTAGCGAACTTGCCGGATAGACTCTATGGTTTCATAGACTCTGACGACTACTCGGCCGAATAGGTCGCATGTGTCAGCTGTTATCACTTCGAACGGCACCTCGTCGTGGGCTGCGTAAGGATCCTCGGCCCTGACATCAAACTTGATTCCTGAGGCTCGCAGTGTCGGGCCGACAGCACAATGCTTAATCGCTTCTTCCCGCGTGAGGACCCCGACCCCTCTCGTCCTTGCCAGCATAGTCGACTCACTCGCCACTATCTTCTCGTAGTACTTTGTTCGCTCTTCTAGGATGTCGAGGCCTTTTCTTATCTTGGTGGCCAACTCAGGAGTGACATCCCGGGTCACGCCTCCTATCGTCATGAGTGCCGTTGAAACGCGGTTACCCGTCATCGCCTCGATCAGATCCATGACGACTTCGCGGTCCCGCCAGACATACATCAGAAGTGTGTCGAAACCAATTTCGTGGCCCGCGATTCCGATCCAAAGGAGGTGGCTGTGGATCCGGTTCAGCTCCTCGATTATGGTGCGAATGAACTCTGCGCGTCTTGGAATTTGGCGTCCGTAGAGATACTCTACGTTTTGAGTGTAGCAAATCGTGTGTGCGACATTGCAGATCCCACAGATGCGTTCAATGAACGGTATGTTCTGAATGTAGGTCCGCGATTCCGCGGCCTTCTCCACCCCCTTGTGAGCGTATCCTATTCTCACCTGTGTACGAACGACATCCTCTCCGTCAACCCAAAATGTGAAACTTTCAGGTTCCTTCAGTGCCGGATGCTGTGGACCAACAATCACAGTAAACTCAGGCATACCCTTTCACGTCTTAGGGATAGGTTCGGGTCGAACAACCTTGTACTCTTTTCTCAAGGGGTACACATCGCTGGGCCAATCATCCGGAAGTATAAATCGCTCTGGAGTCGGATGTCCTTTGAATCCGACTCCTAGAAGGTCGTGTATCTCTCTTTCATACATGACGGCTCCCGGTATTATGTCGGTCAAAGTGTCAATCTCCGCCGCCGTCTTTGGCACCGATGACTTGAAGGTTATCTTAGTTCCGGCATACGAAAAGTGGGGCATCACATCTATCGTCTGCCCTGAGTCTGCTCCTGTGATCGTTGACAGGTGGGTTATTGCAAACCTGTCTACAACCTTTCTTATCGATTCCTTGTAGTCTTCCTTCTTCACAGTCACGAAGATGCTTCTGATCCTCTGTATCTTGATCTCCACGGCTCGGCTACCCAACAAGTCCTTGATTTCTGACGCAAGTCTCTCTTCTCTTTCCAGACTCAACTCTAGCCGCCTCGAATCTTGTTGGTGAGGATCGCCACTCCGTGGATTATGTTCTCAGGCTTCGGAGGGCATCCGTAAACGTACGCTGCGACAGGAATCACCGAGTCAAGCCCGGGATACGTGCTATAGCAACCTCTATAGACTCCGCCGCTTATGCAGCAGTTGCCCACCGCGACTGAGAACTTCGGCTCAGGCATCTGCTCCCAGACGCGGATTATTCGATCTCTCGTCTGCCTCGTAACGGGGCCAGTAACTACCAGTACGTCAGCGTGACGTGGGCTCCCTCTCAGCAACGCGCCGAATCTTTCGAGGTCAAACCGAGGCGTGAGCGTTGCCACAACCTCTATGTCGCAAGCGTTGCATCCACCAGTGTTAAAGTGAATGAGCCATGGGCTGCGCGCACGCGCCCAGTTCAGGAGTCCCAACGTCCCACCGCAGCAAGGCGATTGATATGTTCAAGCCTTAAAGAGTTTCGAAGATGGAACCGATGGTCGGGATTTCTGAGAAGTGTATTCAGCGGGCGAGATGCTAGGTTTGTTCTTCTCAAAGACTAATTCTTTGAAAGGAAGTCTTAAGTAGAAAACGTTCAGATCGACAGATAGGCATTAGATCTCGGAGTCAGGAGCAACGGTGCAAGGGATTGTTACTTCGATTCCGTTTGCGTTGCTTGCTACCGTGACGCTATCGGTTTTTCTCTACTTATTGGGAGGGAGAATCTCAGCTAAAGCTGAGCCTTCTACTGGTAAGCTCGCACAATATGCATGCGGAGAAGAATTGCCATCTCAGAAACTTCAAGTCAATCTACAAACGTTCTTCGTTTATGCTGTCTACTTCTTGATATTCGATATCTTAGCTTTCATGTTGGCTACCTCTCTTGCGAGCCCTGGACTACTACCAGCTATATACACCCTGGTTCTCCTCTTCGCCGTGGTGATGCTACTTCCCCTGACTGGACGAAAGTGAAAGAAAATGTTCGCTCAGCCTCTCGAATTTTCTACCTCCTCATACGTTTTCCGTTTTCTACCATGAAAGTGACGGTTGGAGGAGGATGAGGCTGTTGGCTTTGTCACAGGATTTGGCTTTGATTGCAGGAGTACTTGTGTATCCTGGCATAGGATTCCTGATCCTTCTCTCATTGTTCTATGAATGGGTTGACCGGAAATTCGTTGCGAGACTTCAGAATCGGTATGGACCTCTGTATACGGGACCAAGCGGCATCTTGCAGCCGTTTGCAGACATAGTGAAGCTTCTTTCGAAGGAAGACATAGAGCCAGGAGGCATCGACCGTGGCTTGTTCCGAGCAGCTCCAATACTTATGACGGCTTTTCCACTCTTGGCCTTGTTCACTATCCCAGTAGCAGGTCAGACGGCTCTCATAGCTTTTGAGGGCGACCTGATCTTCATAATTTTCCTTATGACTCTGAGTGCCGCGTTAGTCTTTCTGGCTGGGTACGCGTCCACCAGTAGGTTCAGCACGGTTGGTGGATTGCGGGCAGCTCTTCAGATGCTAGGATACGAGGTCCCTCTATCAATATCCTTGGTTGGCCCTGCGGTGATGGCGGGTTCGCTTTCGATAAGCAGAATTGTCGAATGGCAGACACGCGCGGGATTGTGGATCGTACTAATCCAGCCAGTCGGGTTCGCCGTTTCCATCATCTGTTTCCTTGCAGAACTAGAGAAGATCCCATTTGACATACCTGAAGCCGAGACCGAGATTGTGGCTGGATGGATGACAGAGTACAGCGGGAGGAAACTGGCGCTTCTTAGGCTTGGCGGTGACATAAAAGGGGTTCTCGCCTGCGGACTCTTGACCGCGCTCTATCTGGGAGGACCAACCGCACCATATCCTTCGCTCAGCATTGTTTGGTTCCTTGCAAAGACTATAGCTGTCCTCCTGGTCCTTTCAAACCTAAGGGCTCTCTTCGCCCGGTTCAGAATAGACCAAATGGTCAGCGGATGTTGGAAATATCTGCTTCCACTGTCCGCGATGCAGCTGATTGCTGTAGAGTTGATGTTGGGATGACAACTATGGTTGCTGAGCGGCTGCAATTCGCATTGAGCTTTGCGATGATAGCCTTGTTGGTGAGACGAAATGTGGATTGACATAGTTCAGGGCGTTCTATTGATCCTTATATGCGCTCTCGCCGGACTCGCGATCGAACTGCCGGACCTGCTCTATGCGATAATCTCACTAGGCGGGATGGCAGTTGCTATGGGCTCCCTCTTTTGGTTACTCAACGCTCCGTACGTCGCTGTCTTTCAAGTCCTGATCTACGCTGGTGCAGTAGTCGTTCTCTTCATAGCAGCTGTCATGCTTACCAAAAGGGGGTCATAGAATGGAGAGAGACTTGGGGAAGGCTATTGGAATGGCTGTATCCTTACTTGCTCTTGTTCTGTTAGGCCGCCTTGTGTTAAAACACGACGTAACCGTCTTTGAGTATCTTAGAACCAGAGTGCAGTTCGTCCTCTCTGCGGCTTCAGACATTGGACAACAAGCTTCAGGCTTTCTTTGGACCTATCGCGTGTTGGATGTATTCGCTGGAGCGTTCTTGGTATTCGTGGCAGCCGCGTGCTGTATTGCAATGCTTAGAGAGGAGAGAGCCTAGCTAATGATTGAACTGTCAAGCTATCTCTTGTGTTCAGCAGTCCTGTATCTTCTGGGGCTGTACTGTCTGGCAACAACTAGGAACATGATACGACTGATCATAGGCATAGAGATAATGAGTACAGCAGCCAACATCAATTTCATAGCGTTTTCATCATACGCACGCCCTGGCTACGTCGATCCTTTTGCCCACTCATTAGTAATCATGTCAATAGTCATTGGAGCATGCGTCATTGCTGTCGGTCTGACAATAGCAGTTCATGCATACCGTCACTATGGAACATTGGACATCAGAGAGTTGCGGAGACTACGATGGTAGTCACCTCAAAAAGAAGCGTTTCTTGATCTTCTGACTGAGGAGTTTAGCGAGTCCGTCTTCAATGGCCGATCTGATCATGCCGCTTCGCTAGAACCTCGATGAGCGCTTCTGCAATGACATTGACAGCGTTCTTCAAATCATCTGTCAAACCATCGCCAAACTCCAGAGATCTTGGTTGAACAGCCAAAAGAGCGACCTTTGCCCGACTAGCTACGGAAAGGTATTCTGCAATCACTCCAAGGGGAGGCGCGTGCGTTGAGATGGCGAACCCCTCGATCTCATCCGCCTTAACAAGTCGAGATTCTCCAGGAGTGAGTCCCATCTCTGCTGTGTCGACCAGCAATACATGAGTGGGAGCAAGTCTCCTTATTACCCCCGTATAGTTCTCAGGGCTAGTTCCGCCGTTTATGACAGTCACGTCTCTGGGTACAGTTTGTTTCAGCTTTTCTGCCAACACAGGGCCGAAACTGTCATCTGTGCGAATCTCACTTCCTATGCATAGAATCACGACTTTCCTCCCTCCTGACAGCCATCCTTGAAGTTGCGTCCTTACGGCACCTTTCATCGCCATTATTTTCCCACTCTTTGGCTGCTGCGGATCTCAGTTTCTTACATGATTTGAAGGCAAGCCAAGGCCAAGGTTGCCACCTAAACAACCATGGAAGGGATAAAATACACTTCTTATTTCCAACTATCCTTTGTTAATATCATCGGTGCCTCGAAGCATAAAGTATGCCTTGTTACTGGATATCACCAGCCAAAGAGGATCGACAGCTGAATGGGAGGGTATACGTTCTAATGCCAAACATAGTCTTGCAGAGAATCGGCCATGTGCCGGAAGATACTGTCAAGAGCATCAACGCTGTCGTTGAAGAGTGCTATGGAAGACTGGAGCCTCACGGCGTAGAGCTTCTAGATCTCCTAATCTTCGAGAACTCAGAACAAATGGACTCTTTCTATAGGAGGGAGAAGCAAGCGTCTCAAGTATCATCAGAGACTTTGAGTGAGCAATTCTTCGCTACCCACGATGCATGGAGGGGAACACCTAGAATAGGAATATGTATCGAAAGGATGCGGCATCTTCCTCAACTCGTTCAAATGGCAGTCTTGCGCCATGAGGTTGGGCACTCGATTCTTCACGGTTCAATTGAACACTATGTATTCTCTCTAACACCCCCACTCCTTGAAGCGTCTAGGAGGTTCGGACTGACAAGGGACTACGCGTTCTCTATTCTGTACATAGTTTCAATAGCGGTGAAGGACTTCGAAGTCACGAGGTTCCTCGTGGATAAGAAATATGTCGAGGACCAGCTTGCATACGCACTTTATGTTTTGGCAGCATCGGAAGATGATCTGAAGGCTTTGAAGATCGCGCAAAACAATCCCGCCGCGCTGACTTTGTACGTAACGAGCCGTCTCAAGGATTCCGCAGGCGCGATGGCAGCCGGAGAAGCTTTGGGGCAACCACTAACTGAAACTTTCAGGAAAGAGTTCTCACAATCTCCGGATTTCGTAGTTGGCCGCTTTCTCTATCTTGTGGAAGCATTCCCTCGGCATATGAAAGGTGACACGCTGCAAAACGTGAACGCCGCAGTAAGGTTGCTAGTTGAGGAGTTCCTTGAACCTGTCTTCACAGGTTTCTCCGCACAGAGCTGAACCCCTTAAGAAAAGTATGTTGCCGAGCAATCTTCTATTACTTCGGAATCTTCAATTGTACGGTTCTAGGCATCGAGCCTGTGTTGCATCACTTCGACTATCTGCGTAGAAACGATACAAGCACCCACACGATTGACACTATTATGAGTATAGGAGAGGTTGCGAAGTAGAAACCATCCCGACGGTAAACATAGAGTAAGATCGGGGGAAGCTTTTCGATCTCGGGGGCATATCTAATGATATATGGTATCGCGACGAACAGAACTCCTAGCAAGATCATCATCACTCCTAACCAAGCGAAGGAACGATACCACTCATCGATCGCCATCGTACCTCTCCACCCCAAGCATCACAAGTCTTCGGGCTTGTCAAGCAATATACTTAGTGACTACGATTTCCTGATAAAGGAAAGATCCTAGATGGGACCCGCCATAACATTTATTCCTTCGCGTCTCCATCGAGCGGTCCTCGGAAAGGTACACCCTCGTCATAATCTAGTTGTATCTCGGTTGGGAGTATGCCAAGCTCGAAGTCTGTTCTAGCGCAGATATGAGACAACCATGGCTGCAGC
>CAZZFQ010000068.1:0-3523 GCA_964653695.1 uncultured Candidatus Bathyarchaeia archaeon
GAACTGTATAGGCAAGGCTGGAGGATGGACCACTATCTAAGCCGCGAAGGCCCGTTAAAGGGGCCACCTTCCACGTTGCCCACCGAGCCGTAGAGTTGGCATGATTCGATATTTAAGTCGTGCTGCATAGATTGCGATTGTATAACCTACTTCCGACGGCAATTTCGACCTGAACCTCGACGATCTATCTGAACTCTCGTAGTAGTATCGAGAGCATTCTCTTGGAAGCCTGTCCATCACCGAATGGGTTCTTGAGCCGTGACAACCTCTTTTTTGCATCTCTATCGGCAAGAAGTCTTGTCGCCTCTTTGACAATTCTCGACGTATCCACTCCGACAAGCCTGTTTGCATTCAGTGCCACAGTCTCCAACCATTCTGTCTCGTTTCGAAGCGTAAGGCACGGGACTTGCAATAGAAACGCTTCTTTCTGCATGCCTCCAGAATCAGTCAGAACTATTCTCGAATTCTTCATCAAACAGAGCGTATCCATGTAGTCCAATGGCTCAATAGGTAGGATACAGCGAGACTGGCTTACCTTAGGCCAGAGTCCGAACTGATGAAGGTTCCTTCTTGTTCTGGGATGTACAGGAAAGGCAGCTAGGACTCCGATCTTGAGGACCGCAGAAATGATCGCGCTCAGCCTTCGCCGATCGTCCACATTTTCGGCTCGATGCGTTGTCAGCACCATGTAGCTTTCTGGTTCCAAAGCCAGCCTATTCAGGACAGTGGAGGATTGTATCGCCTTTCTCCATTGAAGCATTGCGTCAACCATCGTGTCTCCGACGTGAAAAACCGATTTAGACGAAATGCCCTCTCTGAGCAGGTTTCGTTCAGCGAGCTTAGTAGGAGCGAACAGCATATCTGAACAATGATCAACAAGTATGCGGTTTACTTCTTCTGGCATTTCGAGGTTTCCCGATCTGAGGCCAGATTCGATGTGGGCTGTTGGTATTCGAATCTTGGCCGCAGCCAAGGCTCCGGCGAGCGCAGTGTTTGCATCTCCGAAGACCAGAGCTACATCGGGCTTGTAACGGAACAGGGCCTTTTCAATTCCGATCATCATTACGGCGGTTTGTTGGGCGTGAGTGCCGCTTCCCACGCCAAGGTTGACCAACGGTCTGGGAAGGTCGAAATCTCGGAAGAAGGCTCTTGACATCTCAGAATCATAGTGCTGTCCCGTATGAAGAAGTTGGAGCTCTATCTTCCTGTGCTTGTTCAGAAGTTTGATTAGAGGGGCGGCCTTGATGATTTGTGGCCGAACGCCTACTATGGGCATTATCTTCAGACGACTCATTTTGCTGAACACGCCTCTCTGGTCATGCTTCCGATCGTTAGGTTGGTCGGCTAGGCTATTGTTGCTTTCGGAGTCTGTCTATCTGAGATTCTTGGCAAGCTCTTCGTAAGCTTCTAGGAGGACCTCCTCCGAGCTCTCCCAAGTAAAGTTGTCCGGGCGGTCGATTATGGGAGGATTCCTAAGCGTTTCTTTGATCGCTTCTGGGAAGCTGTTCAGCGAGGCAATCTTGATTGGTAGGTTTGTCTGAGCGAACTCTCCTACAGGTGTCGCGATCACCGGCTTACCTAGAGCTAGATACTCACCCACCTTTCTAACTGAGTGAGGTGAATAGAACATGGCAGATGGCATGTCTTCTCGGCGAGGAAGAACACAGACATCAGCTACAGAGATCCAGTTGGGAACGTCGGGGTGCGGGATCCATCCGGTTATCCGGACTTGGCTCTTGAGTGCCCGTTCTTCAGCGAATTGTTCTATGCTCGGCCTCTCAGGGCCATCGCCCACCATCACGAGCACAATGTCTTCCTTCTCTTCCAGCAGATTCGACACTGCTTTGAGCAAGTCAAGAGTGCATTCGACCGCAGATATCTTTCCAACATAAAGTACAATCTTTCTCCCGGACAGTCCGTGTTCCTCCTTGAAGTCTTCCGGACTGCTTGTTGGACGAAAGTCCTGAGGCGGATAGTTGGGGACAACATATACTCTCTTGGCACCCCACTCTCTCGCTCGACGCTCTAAAACCCTGTTCACAACAATGACAACATCTGCGTGCCTCGTTAGGTAACGCTCTACACTTCGAGCGAAATCTGCAACCAACCTTGAGCCTTGTAACGCCTCGATTTCGTCACCCCAAGGACTACGTACGTCATAGACCAGCTTCGTTCGCTTCATGATTGGTGTGAGTCCGAGGATATCCGGGATGTTCAGGACATGGTAGACGTCAGGCCACTCAAAGAACTCTTGCACCATTAGTCCAACATATCGAAACCCAGCTGACAGCAGTTTGGGCCTAAACCTGGACCTTATTTTGGGCGACAGGATGTACGCGTCGTGACCGGCCTTTCTTAAAGTTCGATGTTCAAGCTGAACTCGCGGCAATTTCTCCGGCTCAGAATGAACAAGACAGACCTTCATTCTTCTTCCTCGAGGATTATGCGTGCAGCGTTCTCTGTGCCTCTTTCTACTTCAGCCATACTCATTTTCTCGGCTTTTCGAACTGCTTCTTCAAGCCTCTCAGGAGTCAACTCCTCAACAGGCAGGTAGATCCCGTAACCCTTCTGTTGAAGGAAAAGGGCCACACGCTCTACTTCGCTGACTGCGCTCTTCTTCCACTTTGGATTGGGTACGACGACGACCGGAACGCCGTAGTTCACTGCTTCCCAGATTGTATATCCGAGATGAGTGACAACCACGCTTGCCGAAGCCATCACCTCGTCCAACCCGACCAGCTTGTCTACTACAATCCACCCGGGCCTACTGTACCTCTCTACATCCAAGTTTCCTATTGTCATTGTGACCTCTTTCAGGCTCGTTCTTGCGACCACGTCGCATAGTTCACTGAAGCCGAAGCTTCCTGGGCTAATGACTATCCTACCGTCCCGAGTAGACCGTGTGACACTCGGGATTAAGAGGCCGACATACCTTCCTTTCTTTGGATGGAGCTCCAACTGCTCCCGCCATTGAAGCAGGGTAACGTCTGAGATCAGATCCAGATACTTGGAGGTCTTGCTGGATGAGAATACACGAACGGAGTCCTCAATGTTCACTATTCTTGACCCAAACGCCTTTCCGACGATACAGATAGGTATCGCAATGTTGGATCCTGTCGAGACCACGGCTTCTGGCCTGTACTTTATCCAGATCCAGAGCGATTGGAGACTGCACAGAATGAACCCGTAGATGAACCTCCACAGCCTTGTGCCAGGTTGTCGGGGCTTAGTGACTGCGACTATCTCTCCCAAAGGAGACAGACGAGCTCTGGAGAGAGAGTCATCCTTATCGATCAGAAAGATGAGCGATGCTTTGGATTTTAGGGCTCTCGCTAGGGCAATGGCGTATCCAGTGTGTCCTCCGCCTCCAGCGGTCAACAGAACCTTCATCTGGCTCAGTCCGGTATTGAGGCGAACGTGTTTTCCAAGTCGACTCTATTGCGATAGCACGTATTTAAGCGACGGTTGCGAATCTCAAGTATTTCCTGACGAATTCCTCATCGATCAACTCACCTTTTCTGTA
>CAZZFQ010000068.1:3623-7151 GCA_964653695.1 uncultured Candidatus Bathyarchaeia archaeon
CGAATCTCAAGTATTTCCTGACGAATTCCTCATCGATCAACTCACCTTTTCTGTAATTGAGTCCTCTACAGGGAAAGACAAGCACGGTAAGACGAGCATCTTTTCTGATCAACTTGAACGGATACGTTCTGCAGATGTCTGGCCGAAGTTTATACTTCGAGCATCGGAATTTGTTCTGACTCTCCTTCGAAAGTAGGGCACATTGGCCGTCAGGATTGCTGGATACAACCCTGCTAATACCTTTTCCAACAGCCACAGTTTCGATGAGATCATCAATCTCGGGGATAGCTGTCCTCAGTCGCGCCAGATCTTTGCTGGTGACCACTGGCCCTCCGAGTCGACAACAGAAGGTTGCACATCGAAGGCAGTTGAAACGAAGCCCTTTCGCTTTAAGCCTGACCGTTCTGATACATGTGCCTTCGATAGAGAATGTTCCTACAAATGACATCTATAGCGACGCCTCAGTCGCTCTACGAAGAAGTAAGTAGCTACGCCTGCAACAAATGCGATGCCCAAGTTGGAAATGTATGAAACAACAATGACCACGAGTATCACTGCCACGTCTCTAGCTGTTCTCAGATCGATTGAGACTCTAGCTAGTTCAAATGCTGTCAGGAAAAGCATCGCGCCGATGACCGGTTGAGGAAACGCGCCAAAAACCGCAATCACGGAACTGGCAAAGAAGAGGCTGAGAACTATCTCAAGGATCCCCTCAAGAATCATAGATCCGCCAGTTCGAGCACCGAATAGGTACTGAGAAGCAACGCCGTCTGCTCCGTGACATAGAGGGACTCCTCCAAAAAAAGGCGAAATCGTGTTCAGTAACCCCATGTTCAAGGCTAGATGCCTTTCCTTTACCTCCCTATCCGGAAAGTACTCCTTGCACAAGGCCGCAGTAGCGATGACCGCGTTTCCAAGCGTGAGAAAAATCTGGACAAAGCCCACAGTGATCATGGTGGAGACGATCTCACCTATTGATGGAACCTGAAGCGACGGAACCGTGACTGCTATGCCCAATCGCGAGATCACATCGCCAGAGACAGCGAAGAATAGCCCAACTGCGAATAGAAAAATGGCTGCAGGCATGTACTGGCCAATTCTCTTGACTCTTAGAAGGAAAACAGCCAAGAGAACTGACAAGATCGTTAGCAGTGGATTCGACCTTGAGAGGTTGACCGACTCAAGGGCCAACGTCAGCGCCAGTGAAAGCTGTACCCCCCTCACCACGCACACCGGAGTAAACTGGGCAATCTTCTCAGCGAGACCTGACAGCCCCATTGCTGTCCAAGCGAGACCTGTCCCTACCCCAACCGCATAAAGTTGACTAGGTTTCCATGTATGCGCCAGAGCTGTGACGCCTACTGCCTTCTTGGCTTCTATAGAAAGAGGAACATTGTATATTAGACCAAAGACTATGTTTGCTATTCCCATCATTAGGAAGAGCCCTACAGGGTCAACGCCAAGAATGGCAATGTACCCTATCAGAAACGGGTTCAAAGGCCCAAAGTCCCCCAACGCCCCGGCGAATTCCGAAACACTGAATTCGTATCCTTTGATCTTCAACGGAGGCGTCGCGCCCTCTGGCAACCAAGATCACAGGACCTGGGCATAAGCTTTCACACGGGAACTTGATGTCCGTCGTCTAGAACATTTTGATTGAAATCTCAAGATCGCTAACAGCCAACTGATAATCTATCTACGTGAACACGGACGTGGCAAGCGAGGCTTCTCGGTCAGCATCAGCTACCAAGAAAATAGGACACGATTCATATTAGCCCAGACCTCGGCAAACATCTAGAAAGGAGACACAGGTAGCTGATGAACGACCAAGGAGACGCAAAGTACTCCGTTCAGATTAGACCTCTTGAAAAAGCCATACCCGTCCCGAAGGATTTCGTTAAGGACCTGAAAGGCGCAGTGGGGGGCAAACTTCTAAGTCGAATGAAAAAGGAAGCTCTTGACTGTCCCGTAAAGAGCAAGACGGTATCCTTCGTGGAATGCTTCGCCTGTACGAATTTCCTTCGCAGAGTGAAGGGGACGGTTGGATGTAAGGGGGACCATTAAAAAGCGGGGCGGTCTTGTGATTCTTTCCTAGGCTTGAACCTGGGTTCTACGTAACTACTTCGCCGGTTGCGAACCTGTTCGCTACCCGCGTTATTTTGACCTTCACATGATCACCTGGTTTCGTATTTGGAACGAAAACGACGAATCCTTCGATTCTTGCTATTCCTTCTCCCCTTCGGCTCGTTTCCTTGATGTCCATCTCGTATTCCTTGCCTTCTTCAACGGGTTTCGCGAACGTTCGGCGCTTTCCCTCGAAACTCATACTTCTCACCTCTTTTCGGATTCAAAAGCCTAGAAAAGTCGTAACATAGTTCTTCAAACGCGTCCTATCCAATCTGCTCGACCACGGTTGCCGTCGCGAATCCTCCCATGATCTCAGCTATCCGAACCTTCACTTTTTTCCCTGTCTCTGCTCCGCGCACGTACACTCTGAAACCCTTGATGTTGCATATGCCGTCACCTCTACGTCCAATGTCCTCAATCGTAACATCGTATTCTTCGCCTTCCTTTACAGGAGCAGGTCGAACCAACTGCTCGAGCTGTATTGGTCTCCCGAATCTTCTGTAGTCTCGCGATTGTCTCTCTTGGTGTCTCGATCTTTCTGGCAACCTTCTAGGCATTATGCTGCTTTCTCCAGCTCAGAGCTAGCTACAGGATAAACAGCCGCAGCGTTCTCGGCTACTAGCTCTTCTCCTGCGGATCTAACTCGTCGATATTCGACCGTCGAGCCAAATTTAAAGCTTGCTAGCATCAAACCATGAAGATTCATAACGATCTCTTGAACACCATATAGTTCAGTTCGGTGTCGATTGGCCTGAACCATGAGCTAGCCGGTTCTTCTTCCAGAAGCCATGACGATATCCAGAAGAGGTCCGAGAGATTGTTCTGTAAGCTTTCCGGTCAAAAAGATGTGAGATTCGGCCTCGTTCACTAGAAGATACCTCAAGAAGTCCTTTGCGTGTAGTAGACTGCCTGCGAATTCGTCGTCACAAAGCATGTCTCTGGCCTTGATTTCATTGGACGACGTTACGTGGAAGAACTTCTTTATTTCTCCCTGACCCATAGTAGTGTCCTTCAGCTTTAGCTCTTGCGAACGCTTCTGAAAGGGCCTTCCTATCCTTGAGTAGACTTCAAGGCTGAATGCGGGCTTGACTCTCAGAAACCCCCATACAGTAAGTCTGTCGTGTTCTTTCGTAATCAGTGTGAGTGGATAGTGCATGATGTTCTCTCTGTCCACAAGTGAAATTGCAATCTCCATTCTGGATAACGGCGCCTCTTTGTTCATGTTGCTCAGGACCCTTAGGCCGCTGCTTCCCAGCGGCCGAAATCCGACATATTCGCTCTTTGGCTGTAGTTGCTTCTTGACAATCTTGGAATACTTCACAAGGAGCTGTCGGTTTCTGAATGCCCCCACTATATACGCTATGATAAAGACAGCTGCCAGGATCACAATTGCTTCAAATT
>CAZZFQ010000069.1:0-2916 GCA_964653695.1 uncultured Candidatus Bathyarchaeia archaeon
ACCTGTACGGAGGAAGAGAGATCAAGGTCAGCAGACTGGGAGTCACAGAAAGGAACCTGGGCATCGAAAGGTTCGTTCTCTAGTCGAACACTAATCCCCAGCCAGCTCACGAGTTTCTGCTGAACGCGGAAGATGTGGCCACACTTGGCCCCCAGAACGAAGCCCTTCAGACAAGCTAGAGTCTGCCCGAAATTTAAGATCCCGTACTAGAACAAGCCTCGAAAGCTCAAACCTCGGACGAAGAGGACTTGATCTCTATGGTCCTTGTTTCGCCCCAAGAGTTACCAGAGCCGCGGTCCGCTAGCTTTAAGTATCGTTCTGTACCACTATGAGGGGCGTGTATACATATATACACAGGGATTCGACCATGACGATCACACAGCAAAGACATCGTCGTGAGAGTGCACTCCATAAACCGAGACATAGTCCAACTCAGGAGACACAACTCATGGTTGAGCGTTGCATCAGAGAGCACGGAAGCTTTCAATCTAAACGTGCCTTGTTGCGTGCTCTTCCCCGACAGATGGAACCGCCCACGCTAGTTACGATACTCAGATATCTGGAGGCGTCGAATAAGGTGTTCCTCGGCGAGGACGGTTCTATCGTTTGGGTCTTCACGGACAACCCCAAGTTCCTTCAACTCCTCAAAGAAAGCCCCGCTATAAGGTCACGGGCACACCAAGTTCAGAGAATACCTAGATGAACTCAGGAAGTCAAGAGTCCGCGAAGATCAGGTACTAGCCGGATATATCGATAATGCGATAGACATTTTGGAAGAACGGCCGACGGCAGGCGATCATATGCCAAAGCAGCTATGGCGGAATATCGTGAAGTACCGTGAAGAACCTTGTCTTTATCGTTATCAGCTGGACGGCGGGTGGAGAATGATCTATTCGATCCGAAAGCCTGGCGATGAGCCAGTCGTCATCTGGATCATTGAAGTGATGAGTCATCGAGAGTATGAGCAATGCTTCGGCTACGACTAGCTTTCTTTGATTTTGAGTTTCTCCGAGTATATTGCTTCGAGTTTGGCTAGGCGTTCCTGCATTTTCTTGATTGATCTACTCCTTGACGTATTATCCGAAGTTGTCCTGTGTCTTATCCGTTGACAGTGTCAAGTGTGGTTAGTAAGGTGGGGTTAGCGGATAGGAAGGAGGGACCAGGGCGCCTCATGTGTCGTGGGCCGGGGATCTGCGTCGTCATCCGTAGCACTTTGCTTTTGGCTCGATTGGTCCGCCTATCTCGTAGATGTTTGTGGTCCTTTTGCTCCCTTCTTCGAGTTGTCTGCTTGCTTATGCCTTGCCTATCTAAACGTACCCATACCCCTAACCCTACTACATTATACGAACGGTAAGGCGATTGGGTACATGTCCTCGCGGTGTTGTCATTCCATACGAACCTTGTTCTACCCTTTCCCGCATTTAGGGAATGATTTGATATGTGAGGGCCGCCAAGCATTGTGTAAGGGGGATGAAAGTTACCTCCTTGTGCAAGATGTGGATATGAACTCACGCCTGAGCTTGCTTTCTGTCCGAGTTGCGGTACGCGGCTTGAGGAGCCACCTTCTTGTGCAAAATGCGGAAATATTCTTGCGCCTGGTCTTGCTTTCTGTCTGAAATGCGGTACGCCGCTTGATGAAAGTGCCGTGGACTGGCTAAAGAAGCATGAAAGCGAATTGAGAATTGAACTTGTGAGAATCACTCCGTACCAAATGCTAGAATACATCAAGATAGATGGCTCTAGAATCAAAGCGAGGTGTCCAGAGTGCCGAAGTAGATTTGAACAGGACCTACTGCCCTTCGTAGAAGATCTTGAAAAACTAGGTTACCACCGCTTCATAATTCCGATTCATATGGAGAAGAGGGGAATTTTGAAAGAGGAAAGAAAGGAAAGGGGGGCCGTGCCCTTCTACGTCATATGGCCTCAGAAATGGGGCCCCGACGGGATCACAACAAAGCAATTCATGGACACCGTCAAGGCGACAGAGGAACAGGATCCGTTCGGCCAACAGGCCACCGCCCTATCTATGCCACCTCCTCTTCCACGTCGAATTTATTAGGGGCGTGAAAATGTGTACCGTTCGTAGCGGCCCATCCGGCTCTGTTAACTTCGTGAGCAATTGGCCTTGCTGTTAACTTGCGGGACACGGGCAGCGTTCGGCAAGAGAATTATCTCCTCTTTCGCTAAGTCTCCTTGCTCTCGAACTTCTCCGAGTAGACCGGTTCGAGATTCGGAAACATATATTTCTCCGGCGTTCAATTTGGCTTTCCTAGAAGAACGCTTAAATCAAGCTCAGCGATAGGCTTCTGCTGGGGGTTCTAAGAGTTTGGAAAGATCTCTATTATTAGGAGCGTTCTATGCTCTAGTACTGCTTTCCACAGCATCGAGTGGCAACCTTTTCTTCCACCCGCTTCCTCCTGTTCTTGCTGAACAGGATCTGGTTTCTTTACCAGCCAAAGCACTTACTCCTAGCGGAGGTTTGTTTGACAGGGGTCTACTGAAGTCCGTTTCCCCTAGCCAAACTATTACAACTGATCCAAGTCAAACGATCTCTTTAACAGTCAACTATCAGATCTGGCAAGGATCAAACCCCAATGAGCTAGACCAACTATTCTTCATCACCTCATGGACCCCGAGTTGGCCACCCCCGTCAGGCTACTATTTCGAGATCTACAACTCCGTACCGAGCTCGTATCCCGGGTACACTGGAACGAAAAGTTTCTCTATCACAGCTCCAACAACTTCAGGTGTTTATTACCTTTGGTTCTGTTTCAACGCAGAGTACAACATGCAAGATGCGGTGAATGCATATCGATCTCCTCTCAAACTTCCGGCACATGTGAAAATAACGGTCGGAGGAGGTGGTGTCGTCCGATATCAGGCTCATGTTGAAGGCATAGGTTGGCAGGACTGGGT
>CAZZFQ010000069.1:3016-6989 GCA_964653695.1 uncultured Candidatus Bathyarchaeia archaeon
TTCTGACGGAGCTGTAGCAGGAACCACTGGCAAGTCGCTAAGGATGGAAGCCATCAGAATAGTTGTGTCGGGATACGGTGTTAGGTATCAGGCTCATGTTCAGAACATTGGTTGGCAGGACTGGGTGTCAGACGGGGCTGTAGCAGGAACGACAGGCCAGTCTCTGAGAATGGAGGCCATCAAAATAGATCTGGTCCGCGCTCCTGCGGGCTACCATATCTACTACAAAGCTCATGTTGAAGGCATAGGTTGGCAGGACTGGGTTTCTGACGGAGCTGTAGCAGGAACCACTGGCAAGTCGCTAAGGATGGAAGCCATCCAAATCGAGCTGCGGAAGGGCGAACTATATGCAGACGTCAAGTATCGCGGACAGGTTCATTACATCAATCCGCAGGACTACGAAGTAATAGTAAAGGAAATTCTTGACCCCACGGACAAACTCAAAAAGGAGGATTTTACGGCCGTATGGCCTTCTGGGTCAGGCCAAGTCATCGGCAAAATCGACATCGGATCTTATGTAGAGGTTTATGGCGAGTTTCAGGGCGTTGTTCCCGGTTACCCAGGTTATCGAATAAACGTCTACAAGAGCTATCATTACATCAAATCCATTTCTCCTGTCACAATCAACGTTAGTGGCGGGCTTCAGGATTACAAGCCTCTTGAAGCTTTTCCCAGAGGATTAAGTGTGTATGTGAAGATTGGAAATGTAGTTCCGAAAGAGTACAGCTTCAGCTTCCTACTGTGGATAGATAAGAACCAAAATCTATTGGTGGATGAGGGAGACGTTTGGGTTCCACATCATATTCCATCATTCAGCACAAGCAAACTAGAGTTCGATGTAGAGATTCCAAAAGATTGTCCTATAGGATTATACAGGCTTCAGGCAGATGTCGAAGGGAGGAAATACCAAAGCAATAACTTCTTCGTAATCTTCAACGCTGGCGGAACACTTCCAGAAAAGGATCTCAAGACATATTGCAAAGATGATGTAACCGGCCGAAGACCACCTTGGTTGCTGGCTAAGGAGACCATCACGAGCCATCATAGTCAGGAAGTAATGATGTCCATGGCGTCAGCGGCCCTTGGCTCGATTGACCTGCCGCGTACCGAAAGGATTGCGGTTAGGATTTTCCAGAAGTGGGTCCGTGAACATACACAAGCTAGGGAAGGAGCGAGTTGTCCTTCAGATATTAGAGAGTATGTCGCTAAGATCAATGCGACTAAGAAGCCAGATGCTGACTGCGATGGCCTGTCAGTGTTCCTAGTAGCCCTTGCGCGGGCTGCTGGGATACCTGCAAGGTGCATCAATGGAATCAATTGGGGGTTATCTTTATGGAATCATATGTGGGTCGAAGCATACTACGGAGATTCATGGAAGGTTTGGGACCCGGCATACGACTTAGACTACAATAGCAAGTACAAGGATTACATAGAGTATCATAAGAAGCATGGGGGCCTCAAGTCTGTGGGCCTACTAGAAATCAAGGACGAAGTGTGCATTGACAGAGGGGAGAATTATGGGGTCAGTCAATCGACTACCAGAAGCGCTTCTGTCGGAACTTCTGTAGGTACGTTCAAAGTGGGAATCGCCTCGGACTCAGATATCACCTCCTTCGCGCCTTTGGTCGATGAGAGTCGCACGGTTGTCAAAGTGTCTGGGTCCCCAGGGGCTGCAGGCCGTCTCATCATCTTGGTCGAAAAAAGTATGGTCGAAGCACTGGGAGGGAGGAGAGAAACGATTCTTGTGCTAGTCGACGGCTCGCCAACAAGATTTGGAATCGATGATGTCGACAGATACTACATAATACGCGTCGAATACTCACTTAGCACCAGAACAATCGAAATACACTACAAATCAAGTCTATCAAGCGGATACGGAATCCTTCTCATGTTTCTCCTAGTGGGCGTGTCTTGTTTGCTAGTAGTTGTGGCTGCTCTGAGATCTCGCAGACCTTCAAAGGCCATGACGTTCCGAGGCACATATGTCAACAAGAGCTGACCTGAGCGCAAACTAGATCAGAAGCAAGAACATTGACGCAGGCACAATAGAGCGGCCTTTCCTTTCAGCTAAGCTCAATGGCCCGTTTGTGACCGAACTATGCTTTTTCAGCTTTCCCTAATCTTGAGTTTCTCTGAGTAGACTGCTTCCAGTTTGACTAGGCGCCGATTCATGAAATGCCTCTTTCCTTCAATATTTCTCTAATTGCTTGTCTCCTAGCTTCACGATCCCGATTGGCAATATGCTGCATCGAGCCAAGCACGCCTAACCACAAAACTCTTTTCGCTGATTTTTCTGAATCAAATGTTGAACCGCTTAATCTCTTCAGCATTTCCTGCAATTCGGAAATGGAGTTTCGCTCATACTGTTTTCTGTAATGTTCTTTGAGTCTGATGATCGTCTTTTCATCAAAATCCTTCTGGCTGTCCATTACTTTCTTGAAAAGCATTCAGGTCCCTTTTCCGAGTTGTGCAAGCCCAGCTTGAATCATCTGTCGCATGTCTGCCACTTGCTTCTCTAAAGCCTGGGTCCTCTCTTCCAGCTCTCGCGTAGGCTTCCGATCTGTCAGAAACGTGAAATCATCGATTGCCTTCAAGTATTCCTTTCGCAGTCGGTCTTCATCCATGTGCAGGCAAGCATTGTCGAAGCCGAAGTTATGTCCCATCAGTCGCTCCGCTACGCCTCGATCCACTCCAGCCCCTATCATCTTCGAGAAGAAGTACTTGCGGAAGCTGTGGGGATGCAGCTCGTTTCGTTTGGAGTCAGGATCTAGCCGCTCTTTCAGTCCAAGCCGTTTTAGGACCCGGTACACATTCATGTAGAGCGCATCTGGTCCAGCTCTCCGGTTGAACCGTCGTTCATCTAAGAAAAACCAGTCCTCTCGCTTGCTGATTCTCGGACCTAGATACTCTTTCAAGAAGCCTGCCGCTTCTTCTGTGATGAAGGTAACTCGGCTGCGTCGGCTTTTAGTCCTCTGGCTTGACAGCGTGATCTTACAAACCTTGAAATCCACGTTGCCAACTCTGAGCGCCGCTGCCTCTCCGATCCTCAAACCCGACGTAGCCAACAACGCTATGAGCGCCCTAGTCTTTCGATCCGAGTTCAGAATCATGCTCCTCATCTCTTCGCGTGTCGGAATTCTGTCCACACTGATCTCCATTTTTGGCGGAAGCTCAACCTTCGCCTTGAACTTGTAAGAATCCAGGCTAATCTCTTCATAGCGCAGTAGACCTTTCACAGCCGTCACATAAGTCAGAACAGTTTAGGCGCGGCCCCGTTCGCGGTCAGCCAAGCAACAAACTTATCAAGCGCAGCGTAGGCATCTAGCTTGCCGCCTTTAATGCGAGCAACAACAACGTCAGGAGAATCAGCTTTGAAGCACTTAGCAAACGAGGCTTCAGCCTTCGCATATGTTTGGCGCGTAGCCTCACTACGCCTAGCCTTACGCTCCAAGAACTCGGCAACGGTCAAAGCGGCTCAAGAAGTGTAAGCATGATGCGGGTTTGAAAACTTACTAGCGGGGTGGGGTAGCCAGGTTTAACCCGCAGACGAGAGGCGGACGGCTCATAACCCTGAGATTCGCTCAATATGCTTGAGCGCTCAAACGGTGGTTCGAAAGGCGTATGGGCCCCGAATGTCCACCCCCCGCTACCATACTTGATCTATCAGCGAAATGGCTTTTCTCAACAGACCAAATTTAGGTATCCATCAACGCAGCGCTGAGCTATCGATACGTTTTCATTCTGGTGAGAGCAGTCTGCTGGATTAATGCTCCGAGAGCGGTAGGTCGCACGTTGACTTGACTGGCTTCTTCAACCAGCATTACGTTCCGTCGCTTTCGAAGCCGGTAATGATCGTCGGTCTTCGAGGCAACACCGATTTGGGATACCAATGTGCGAAGAAGCTTGTCAAGGCTCTCAGTGCAAAGAGATTCGCCGAATACTACAGCGATTGGTTCCCAGATCTGGCGTTCGT
>CAZZFQ010000070.1:0-6699 GCA_964653695.1 uncultured Candidatus Bathyarchaeia archaeon
ACAACCTTTCCGATGGCTCCGAAGTGAGGTCGCCTAATGATGCGAACAGGTGTGCCTGGAACCATGCCCACGGCTAGTTCGTCGCTTGATGACGCTCGGTGTGTCTCCACATGGGGTATGACTATCTCGGGTCTCAGGACGCCTGCCCTTATTTGGGTGGCTCCATTCGCACAGGCCGTGTAACCTTCGAAGTTCTTGAGTAGGTCGAATGTCCTCTGCGACATCCGCATCTCCCCGAATCCTTCTGTTATGATTAGGGTCAACCCGACCTCCTCTTCGCCCGTGATGGCAACGCCTATCTCCTCGCCTATGAATTCCGTTATGTCCTTTGGGTTGACGCCTCCAGAAACGAAGCATGACACTCCGACTTCCACCCCCTTTCTCAACGCCTCCAATGTGACCAACGAGCCTCCGATGAGCACGGTCCCTTTGTGTTCGGATGTGACCTTATCTGCCGTCATTTCCTCTGAGGGGGAAGGCGCGCCCATCTTTATGACGCCGTGCGTCTCACCACCAATGCCGAAGATCCCCTGTATCAGGGCAGCGTTGGTTTCAATCATCGCACCTTCATTGGGGAGAATGTTGACAACTCTGCCGGGAATGTAGGCACCCACTTCAACATGTATCGGTAGACCCCTGATTATGACCTGGCCTGTCACGTCGGAGACGGATTCTACTGTGCCGTCAACAGGAGATGTTGCATGCCTCCTCACCATTCCGAACAGCGAGCTGCTGGTGGCGATCACCTCTCCTTTGGCGACTTTATCTCCAATCTTCTTGGTCAAGTATCTCGGAAGCTCGTCTGACTCCACACTGAGCAACATGGCTGCATTCACGAGTTCCGGGTCGCCGCTTAGTTGCGTTCTCGCTACGATCGTGTCGTAGTCGACTTTGTCTCCCACCCTTACGCATACCTCGCCGCGTATCGGTAGCCTTCTTGTCTTTGAGACTATCGTATTCCGCTTGACCTTGAGCCCTGGCGTGTAGGCGTAGGCCTCCTTCGAAGTCTTCAGTTTCTCTTCCTCTTTGCTATCGATGCCGCCTCATGCAAGCTTTTCAATTTCATCCATTGGGTAGACATCGAGCGCCTGGAACCACTTGAGCAACCTCTCCCTTCTCACAGTCTCTTCTTCAGCAAGATGGAGCGGCCGCCCTCTCGCGTCGAGTACTACCCCAACCTCCCCTCCCATGACCGTACTCTCAACTGTTCGTCCCGGCCCATTCCCCATGTCGAACTTGCCATGTGGAGTGATAATGGCCTTGGCCTCTTTGCTCTCTGCGAGTCTTATGCGCCTGACTTCTCCGAACGTGATCTTCTCTCCGGTCCTCGGTCCGTCCGGCATCTCAAGATCCACAGTCATTACCGGCTCACCAAGTATTCCTGCTCCTCTCGGAGAGATGACAGTGCCGAGCCTAACGAGACAATCTTTGTCAAAGATTGTCCACGCTGCCCTTTCATGTATCGTTGAGAGGATGCCAAGGTGAGGCATCATGAAGACGCTGTCTTGAAATAGCCTTGTAACTCCCTCTGGTTGAAACGCATCTGTGAGGATGAGCAGAGTCTGTACTCTTCTAGGAGCGTGGCTCAGTAAGCCACCAGTCCCTGCAATGATGCCTATGTCCATCATCTTGATGTAAGTCTCGTCCAGTTTCTGATCAAAGACATCCGAGATCGTTCTCTCCACCTTGATCCCCTTAAGTCTGGTCGCGATTGTCTTGTGGTGTCCGAGGCCGAGACGAAGCGCCTCGCGGGCGACTGAATGCTCAACGAGAAGATCATCCAGCGTATGGGGGACGGTTGTCGGTCTGATCATCTTGTTCATCAGTCTCTGGGCGACTTCCTCCTCGCTGAGTTTGAAGGGCAACCATCGAACGATATTCTTAATGCCGGTCTCCTTCATCACATTCGTAACACTGTAACTCATCCCTAGGTTAGCGCTGACACTTCGCACGAATCGGCCGTCAACTACGGAGTAAACATTGGTCGTCGCCCCTCCCAAGCCTACGCCGAGACAATTCATCTTGAAGGTTAATGCAATCAGGCGTATGGCTAGGCCCTCTCCGGCTGGAGTCGGCATTATTGGCACAGGGGTCCATTTCATTAGTTTCGCGTACCCAGGTGCGTGGCTCATCACATGCTCCATGAACAATTCGTGGATGGAACTGCGTGCTGGCTCGGAATTCTCCACCTCTAACACAGGTCTGATATTGTCGACCATGCTCAATGCGAACCTCCCACCCATGAGCTTCTCGATCCGTGGCCTGAGCGCCCTGTTGCCAGCGTACACTAGCGGGAGCTCGTAGTCAGCCCCAAGCCTCGGCTTAGGCTCAGCTGCATTGATCAGTTCGGCTATCTCCATGACATGGGCCGATTCACCGTCGTCGGTTCCGCCCGCGAGAAGGACCATGTCGGGGCGCAGGCTTCGTATCCGCTGGATTTTCTGATGGGATCGTCGGCCGTCATCGCGGGCTATCACATCCATGACTATGGCCCCGGCGCCTAGTGCCGCTCTATACGCGCTCTCTGCTGTCATTGTCTTGATGAGGCCGGCTACCATCATCTGGAGCCCACCTCCGGCACTGCTTGTTGTGCAATAGAGGTCAACACCGGCTCTGCCGTCGTATGGGACTATGATGCCGCTTCCATCCTCCGAAAGGATCCTATGCCTAGTCAACTCTTCAACTTCTCTCACTGCATTCTTGACTCCTAGGGTCACGTCCTCATACGGTGTCTCCACGGTCGTCGGAGCCTCGCCTGCAACAAGAAACCTCCACTCCTCATTCTTCCGGTGGAAGAACCGCGCCTTTGTGGTTGTACTTCCTACATCCGTTGCAAGAATAAACCTCAGCTCTTCCTCAGGTCTGACTAGATACGGCATCGATATGCGCCAGCGTCTTCCACACAGATCTGATTTTCAACGGTTCCCCGTTTCTACTAGCCAAGTCTTATATATGTTCAACGAACTCACTTCGTGTTTCACCGCGAGGAATTCGGAATATGCTGATTGCAGGAAAAGTATCTTGGGCTTTGATGACGCTCGGGTTCTCGCTGATAATGCTTGCAATACTCTACTTAGCATCAAGGAAGATCTACATTCCTCAGATCAGAGAGCATCCGGGTGTTCATGCCATATCCGAAGCAGTGGGAAGGGCGGCGGAGATGGGTCGTCCAGTCAGTTTCTCTCCTGGAACCTCGTCACTTTATGATACAAAGTATGCAGGAGACACGGCGGCGGCTCTGACGCTTCTCAGCTATGTAGCCAAAGAGGCGGTCAAGAGCGGATCGAAGCTCATCGTAGGAATAGCGCCCCCCACGGTTTTGCCGGTGGCACAGGCCATCGTGAGGACCGCTTATTCATTGGAAGGAAAAGCGGAAGAGTACGTCGAGGGAGACACGGTGCGATTCTATTCGCCAGATCAATGGGGCTTCACTTCGAGTTACATAGGAATGATGCACAGAGAACGCGTGGCTGCCAACTTTCTATTTGGAGGGCACGCCGCTGAGGCACTAATACTGGCGGAAACGGGCGCAACCGTTGGCGCGATGCAGGTGGCAGGCTCGACGAACGTGTATCAGCTGCCCATGTTCGTTGTTGCGTGCGACTATACGTTGATCGGGGAGGATCAGTTGGCGGCCGCAGCCTATCTTTCGCCGGACCCAGCTCAGAAGGGAACGGTCTTCGGTCAAGACATTGCTAAAATCATCTGTGTCGGGTTGATCGTGATAGGAGCGTTGCTCTCAACGGCTGGTATCAAGATAGTCTACCAGTTGCTTGCAAGCTAGGAGGACATGATCTATGGCAGGAGTTTGGAGAAGGATCGCTTCGGCCATTCTGCTGATAGCATCTCTGGTCATCCTATTTGACTTTGCCTTGAGGAACCCGACCCTGCAGAGCGTAGCAACAGACCTTAACAACTGGGCCGTGGTAGTGGGAGCGTTCGCATTAGGTATCGGTGCGTACAGCCTGATACTTAGACATGGTCGCATGATTTCGAAGAGGAGCCCCCTCTGGCCTTACAGCTTACTCCTTCTTGGGACGATGCTCGCATTCATAGTGACTGGTCTTGCTACTGGTAGCATAACAAGCCCGCAGTACAATTGGATTTACACGGCAATAATCATGCCCATTTCAAGCTCATTGTACGGAATGAACGCCTTCTTCATTGCATCCGCTTCGTACAGAGCCTTCAAAGCCAAGAGCTGGGAGGCCTTGGTGCTCCTTGTCGCCGCCATATTTCTGATGTTCAAGAATGCACCGATAGGCGGGGTGATCTCTCCTATACTGCCCCAGATTGGTGGCATAATCTGGGATTTTGCAGCAGCCACAGGAATGCGGGCCCTCTTGATCGGGATTGGAATAGGGACCCTTGCCTTGGGATTGCGAGTCATAGTCGGTCAGGAGAAGACGCCTCTTGGAGGTGCGGAATGATGGCTTTTCGTGATATTCTGAGGCGAAACTACAAGCAGGTCATCTACCTTGCCCTCTTCCTATCGCTCGCAGTACCGCTGATCTATCCGATAGGACTTCCAGTTCCAATACAAAGGACGACGATGGGAGTCTACAACAAGATAGAGGGACTAAAGCCAGGCGATGTTGCAGTTGTTGGAAGTAACATAGGTGCAGCGATCTACGCAGAAGTCTACCCTCAATACATAGCCATCCTTGAGCATCTCTTCCGGAAGGACGGTGTGAAAGTCATCTTGGTGGGCCACGGGCAAGAGGCACCAATCTGGGCGGAGAGGGCTCTCGGGGAGATCAACGCCTATGGTAGAAAGACCTACGGCGTCGACTTCGTCCACCTCGGCTACATTGCAGGCGAAGAAGCGGCTGTCGCTGGACTGTGCAGGGACATACGCGCCCTATTGAAAGTGGATTATAAGGGCCGTGCGCTCGCAGACCTTCCAATGATGAAGAACATTAACACCGCAAAGGACTTTACGATTGTGCTGGACTTTACTGCTAGCGCAGACTCACAGTACTGGTTGAACCAGGCGTACGCAGCCTATGGGACCGCTGTGGGCTTTGGACTGACAGCAATAAAAGTGCCTGACGCATATGCCTACTACACTGCGGGGCAGATATTCGGCATATTAGAGAGTCTTTCGGGGGCCGCACAGTACGAGGTCCTTATCCGCAGACCGGGGATGGCTGCCAAAGGCATGGATGCCCAATCTCTGGCGCACTTGTTGTACGTAGCGCTACTAGTGCTTTGTAACGCATTTTTCATAAGAGAATGGAGAGGAAAGAAATGATGGACCCAGCCACGATGCTTTCGCTTCTGATCTCAACAACCCTGATTCTTGCGATCTATACGATACTGTACCGGGAGAACCCAGCTTTCAGGATAGGAGAGCACTTGGTGGTGGGAGCAACCGTCGGCCACGCGGTGGTCTTGGCAGTCTTTCAAATTCGAGACCTAGCGTGGAGAAAGGTTGAAAGTGGGATCGCAACAGGTAACATTGCAGGGATAGCGTACATAATCCCGATGTTACTGGGCGTTTTCCTGTACTTCCAGTTCGCGTCCAAGTACAGGTTCATGGCGCGCGTGTCAATAGCACTGATGCTAGCCGTCGGCCTAGCCCTTTCCATTAGAGGACTCGTATTCGTCAATGTCATCGGACAGATCCAAGGAGCACTGGCTCCGCTTACCAGTATAGACAGCATCGCCTACCTGATCGGCGTCGTATGCGCCCTTCTCTACTTTGTCTACGAACGCAGGGCTTCTAGAGCGGCAGGACCTCTACCGAAGATAGGAAGATACGTTCTAATGTTGACCATGGGTGCCTACTTCGCAAACACGATCATGGGCAGGTTGTCGATTGTGATCGGCACGCTCACGAGCCTATTCGTTGATCCAGCATGGTACCTGATACCCGTCGCATTTCTCATAATCTGCGCAGACGCCTTCATAAGAAGAAAGGGCTCCAAGTCAGAGAAGGCCGGCTGACCGATTCTCTCCCTTCCTTTTTTCTGACTTTCAATACTCCTTAGCGGAGTGAACGTGGCATGCCAGAAAAGGTCTTCTTGTGGGACATGACGCGAGAAGAGGCTCAGAAGGCGATAAGGGAAGCCGATTTCGTCGTGCTTCCCACTGGGAGCATTGAGCAGCACTCAATCCACCTGCCTGTCTCCACAGACAGCATACGGGCTGAAGAACTCACAAAGTACCTCGCCCTCCATTCAGGGGGATTAAGACTGGTGGTTTTGCCAACCCTTGTCTACGGCGACTCTCTTCACCATATGCACTTCGGGGGAACCATATCACTACGCGAGAGCACGTATGCCCAAACGATCAAAGACATCGCTTGGAGCGTAAAGGAACAGGGCGGCAAGAGGCTTCTGATCGTCAACTATCATGGAGGAAACATAGCTCCAATACAACTCGCAAGGACAGAGATAGAACGTGAGATGGAACTAAAGGTCTACTTCGTTGGGTGGACTAGCTTCGCAGCCGACCTCGTTAAGGAATGGGCCCCTGACGTTCCATACGGACACGCGTGCTTCTACGAAACCAGCATGATCCTCCATTTCAGGCCAGATCTTGTCAGAAAGGAGAAGATCCAGAAGCAGGAACATCGCTACATAAGGGAGACTCCTAGCAGGCCCGTGACCCGCGAGCCTGCGGCCGCATATTTCGACGCTCAATACGTGACAGGAGGGATAGGAGACCCAACGCTAGCGAAGGCTGAACTAGCTG
>CAZZFQ010000071.1:0-6692 GCA_964653695.1 uncultured Candidatus Bathyarchaeia archaeon
GAGAGACATTCACGAACATATGGGAGCGCAGGGGCAGTCGTGCTATTGCCATTTCCACAGCCTTCTTCGCATAGATACCTCTGGTAGCACGAACAATCCCCAGCTGGCCACGCCAATTACGTAGGCTAGATCTGTCAGACTCAGTGGAGACAATCCAAACATTTTGGCCGTTATCGGAATGTATGTTATGCCGAGGGTAGCAACGATAGAGACGACTTCAGCTATGACGAAGAATCTGTTCTTGAAGCTGCTGCGCCCCATTCTCCACACGCTGCGGGTTTCGGATCGGCAGTTCCAGACAACGAAGAGCTCGAACATGGCAGCTTGAACGAAGGCTGTAGTCCTCGCTTCGCGTAGAGTTTCTTCTGTTCCGAATCCATGAGCCGGCCATACGTAGTACTCAAGACAGAAGACTAGAATCGTTCCGAGGGCTTGCAATATGAAGGACATCAGTATGAATGCGCCCATCCCATGTAAGATGCCTTCATTCGGCTTTCGAGGTTTCCGCTGCATTACGTCTTCGTCTGGAGGATCTGTGGCCAAGGCTACTGCAGGCGCGCCGTCCGTAACGAGATTTATCCATAAAATCATGGCTGGAAGCAGAGGCAACGGAAACATCTCAGGACTGAACATCCCTCCTAGTATTGCGAAGGAACCTATAACAAGTAACTCGTCGAAGTTGCATGATATGAGGAATCTGGCGTATTTGCGAATGTTATCGTAGATCACTCTTCCTTGCTCAACTGCCTTAACTATCGTCGCGAAGTTGTCGTCCGTGAGCACCAGGTCTGAAGCTTCACGTGTCACGTCAGTTCCAGCTATCCCCATCGAGACTCCTATGTCTGCAGCCTTCACGGCTGGCGCGTCGTTCACGCCGTCGCCTGTCATCGCTACGATGTGTCCCCTGGCTTTCAGTGCTTTCACGATTCTCAGTTTGTGTTCAGGAGACACCCTGGCGTAGACCTTTACCCTCTCTACGATCTTCTCAAAGTCTTCGTTACTCATGGCTTCCAGTTCAACGCCCGTGAGGACAAGGCTGTCTTTCTTCATTATTCCGATCTCTTCTGCTATCGCCACAGCAGTGAGTTTGTGGTCGCCAGTTATCATTACAGTTTCCATTCCAGCTGTTTCACACTTCTTGTTTGCTTCGATCGCTTCCTCTCGCGGCGGATCAATCATGGCCTCCAAGCCTACGAAGACCAAGTCTTCTTCGACGTTGTGAAAGTCATTGAGGTTGCCCGGGAGCCATCCATAGGCCATGCCTAGAACACGTAAGGCGGAACCTGCCATGTTCTCGTTTATTTCTAGGATCTTGCTTCGCTTTGCCTCTTCCAGGTTGCGCTCTTCGCCATTTTCGAGAACGCGACTGCATCTTTCCAGAACTGCTTCAGGGGCACCTTTCATGAAGACAACTTTTCTATTCTCAGGAGTCATGTGAATAGTGGCCATACGTTTCCTTTCAGATGTAAAGGGCACTTCGCCTATGCGTGGATATTGCTTCTCCAAGAATTTTTGAGAGAGACCGGCCTTTGCAGCTGCAACGATCAATGCACCTTCCGTCGGATCGCCTACAATCATCCATGCCTTCTTTTCGTCCTGCTCGAGCTGAGCGTTGCTGCAGAGAGAACCTATTCTAAGCAGCGTGGAGACAGCTTCGTCTCTTGCAGGGTTGATGGGCACGTTGTCTTGTTGAAACCCACCTTCAGGTTCATAGCCAACACCTGAAATCTCAACAAGTTTGTTGTCCACGTAGAGCCTACGGACGGTCATTTCTCCCTTAGTTAACGTTCCCGTCTTATCGGAACAGATGACTGTGACGGCGCCCAGACCTTCTGCTGCGGAAAGCTTCCTTATTATCGCATTTCGCTTAGCAAACTCCCTAGCGCCTAGAGCGAGGCTTATTGTAACTACTGCGGGCAGGCCTTCTGGCACTGCGGATATCGCAAGGGAGATTGAAGACATGAAAGCCTGAATGAAACCATCCAACTCTATGGCTCCCCTGCCGCGCCAAATCACAGAGATTACTTCGAAAGCTTCCAACGCAAAGATTGCCACACATACTGCTACGACGACTTTAGCAATCTTCTTTGCGAAGCTGTCAAGCTTTCTCTGCAGTGGTGTTTGCTCCTCCTCAGCTTCTTGAACCAGTTCGGCAATTTTCCCGAATTCCGTTCTCATTCCTGTGGCAGTAACAACTGCCTTGCCGCGGCCGTAGACAGTATGAGTTGCCGTGAAGGCTATGTTTCGTCTGTCATTGACGTGTGTGTCAATGGGCAATGTGGTCGAAGCGTCTTTGTTTACCGGTGTGGATTCTCCCGTTAGAACAGCCTCATTTGTCTTCAGTTCTATGCTATCTACTAGCCTTGCATCTGCGGGCACGTGGTCTCCGGATTCTAGAACCACAATGTCACCAGGCACAACTTCCCGTGCGGGAATGATCATTTCCCTATCTTCGCGTATAACACGGGCTTTGGGTGCTGCAAGTTTCCTCAAAGCGTCTAAGGCTTTCTCAGCTCTGTATTCTTGCACAAACCCACTTATTGCAACCAGAATTACTATGGCCCCTATGACAATCGCGTCTGCATATGTTTCCAGAGTCTCTTTAGGCGTCTCACCAGACGGAGCGGGTTGCTGTAACTCATAGTAGCCAATTATCACGGAAAAGATGGTTGCTGCTATGAGGAGTAGAATGAATATATCTTTGAATTCGCTCAGAAACATTTGAAGGGGTGTTCTACGTTTCCTCTCTTTGAGTTCGTTCAATCCGTATCTTTGAAGACGAGCCTTGGCCTCCTGATGGCTCAGACCGCTCCTCCTGCTGTTCAGTTCGTCTAAAGTTTCATCGATTGATTTGGCATGCCACATTATTTCGGCCATTCCGACCGTCTCCAGAGCCGCACTGTAGCTTTGACAGAAGCTCTTAAGGCTTTTAGGTATCCAGCTGGGCAGCAAGAGAAGACATGAAGCTCAATCGCAAAGCCAATACTGATGTCACTTATATAGGCAACTTCAACTAGACGGCAACCCAAATCGTTCAACTACAAAGACACGATGGTCTGGAAGCCGAATTCGGAGTTCCCATAGGGCGTGAAGATGTATGGAATCACCAACTGGACAGCCAAACATTCTACTTGCGCTGGTTCCGCCTATTCTGGCGATAGCGGCCATGGCAGTTCTGTATCGTAATGTTCGCAACTCAGATCCGGGCACAGAGAAGATGCAAAAAATATCCGAGGCCATCAGGCTCGGCGCTATTGCCTATCTCAAGAGGCAGAATATTTACCTCGCAGTGTTTGTCGGAGTGATGGCAACGATACTTGCCCTAGGTGGTTTCAACTTTCGAACTGGGCAAATCGATATCAGACTGACCGTGGCATATGTCGCTGGAGCAGTCACATCTGCCTTCTCAGGCTACATAGGAATGTTGGGGGCAACTCTCGCGAATACTCGAACCGCTCAGGCGGCAAGATCAGGCCTGGCAAGCGCTTTCAGTGTAGCCATCTCCGCAGGATCTCTCATGGGTTTGGGAGTCGTGGGATTGGGTCTTCTTGGGGTGAATACTGTGTATTACGCATTCAAGGACCCCGAGATCGTTCTAGGATTCAGTTTTGGAGCAAGCAGCTTGGCGTTGTTCGCCAAGGCAGGGGGAGGGATATACACCAAGACAGCAGACATAGCCGCTGACCTCGTCGGTAAAGTAGAGCTTGGAATACCGGAAGATGACCCGAGGAACCCTGCAGTCATCGCGGATAATGTGGGAGATAATGTTGGAGATGTGGCTGGCATGGGTGCAGATCTCTTCGACTCCTATGTGGGATGTATTGTTGCTACAATGATATTGGGAGCTGCAATTAGTGTCAAGCAGATATTGTTGCCAATCTACTTTGCAGCGATGGGAATTATCGCATCAATAGCCGGCACACTGTTTGTTCGATTGCTCATCAAGATGAGAAAGGGAAGGGATCCCGGCGGCGCCTTCGACTTGGGAACATTCTTCACTGGGGGAATGTTCGCTCTGCTTTCTGCGCTCGTAACGATGTACTTGAACACTAGTTGGAGTTACCTCATTGCAGCTGCAGCTGGTGTGGCCGCGGGATTTGTTATCGGCAAGACCACTGATTGGTTCACCTCCATAGACCAGAGGTTTGCCATTAACACAGCCAAGGCCGCTAGAAGCGGTGCGGCGATCAACATCCTAACAGGTTTCTCCTATGGTCAACTAAGCGTGGCTCCTTCAATAATTGGAATCTGCGTGGCAACATTGGTAGCCTGGCACCTTGGCGGAATATACGGTATCTCAATCTCCTCCGTCGGTATGCTCTCAATTGTTGGCATGATAGTCTCAGCAGATGCATACGGCCCGATCGTGGACAACGCGAAAGGGGTTGCCGAGCAGAGCGGTCTTGAGGAGAGTGCAATAGAGATAGCTGATCAACTTGACGCAGTCGGCAATACGACGAAAGCGATCACCAAGGGTTTTGCGATCGGTGCGGCCGCGTTGACAGTTCTCTCACTGCTCGGAGTCTACGCCGAAACGGTTGGTTTGAAGACCATTGATATTATGAACCCTCGTGTGCTCGTTGGCCTCTTTGTTGGGATGATAATTCCACCCGTCTTCTCAGGCCTAATCATTTTGAGTGTGAGCCGGAACGCAGATCTGATGGTTTTCGAGGTTCGGAGGCAGTTCAAGGAGATTCCAGGTCTTCTGGAAGGCAGGCCCGGCGTGAAACCTGACTATGCAAAGTGCGTTGACATAGCTGCGAAAGGGGCAATAAGGGAACTACTGCCACCCAGTTTCCTATCAATTGCAGTGACGATCGGAACAGGCTTCCTGTTGGGCAAAGAAGGGCTTGGAGGCTTCTTGGTTGGAAGCATACTCAGCGGTCTGCTATACGCACTGTTCATGTCAAATGCAGGCGGGATGTGGGACAATGCAAAGAAGTACGTGGAGGCAGGAAATCTTGGAGGCAAGGGTTCCGAAGTTCACAAGGCAGCTGTGACAGGAGACACAGTTGGAGATCCATTCAAAGACACGGCAGGGCCCTCCTTGAATACTCTAATAACGGTATTATCGCTGACTGCGTCGGTATTCGCGGCATTCCTCTTCACTTGACACGACTGTTCTGTCACACTTGAATGCTTCGCCTTACGGAAAGTACGTTTTCTCATTATGGTGTAGGGGCAGACTGTTTCTTCACCCCTATGACGATCAGAAGGCTTTTCTTTAATGGTTACGCTACGTAGCGCAGTGAAAGATGATGGATCCTAGAGTTACAGAGCATGCGAAGCTTATTGTCACATACTCGACGGGAGTCAAGAAGGGAGACGAAGTCCTGATCATGTCCTCTGATTATGGATTGGACTTGGCTTCTGAGATCTACAAAGAGGCAGCGAAGCTAGGAGGTAGCCCCTTAATAATGATGACTCCATCAGAAGTGACCCGAGCGTATTACGAGGTCACTCCTGAGGAGTGCTTGGACATCTTTCCAAACCATCTGTATGAACTGACTAAGGCGTCAGACGTCGTAGTCTCGATCAGGTCAGACATTAACACACGTACACTGGGAAACGTGGATTCCAAGACGCTCACGAGAAGGGACAAGACGACTAGGAAGATACAGGATGAGAGGCTCACGAAGAGATGGTGCCTCACGCAAGCGCCTACACCGGGATTCGCTCAAGACGCTGACATGTCGCTTAAGGAGTATGAAGACTTCGTCTACTCAGCCATACTGATCGATTGGACTAAGCAGAGGGGGCAGATGGAGCGGCTGAAGAAGGCCTTGGATGCTGCCGACAAGGTTCAGATAGTCGGAGAAAGAGCGAACCTCACCATGTCAATAAAAGAGAGAAACGCCGTTGTGGGTGACGCCACTCATAATGTCCCGGGTGGCGAGGTCTACACCGCTCCGGTTGACGACTCTGCAGAAGGGGAAATCTGGTTCGATCTGCCGGGTATTCGATATGGAAGAGAAATCAAGGGGATTCGGCTCAAGTTCTCTAATGGCGAGGTGGTGGACTACTCAGCTGAAACTAACCAGGAGACACTGAAGAGCATCATTGAGACAGATCAGGGATCTAGGAGGATAGGGGAACTTGGAATAGGAACCAACAGAGGAATCAGGAAATTCACAAAGAACATTCTCTTCGACGAGAAGATCGGCGACACGATTCATCTTGCGCTGGGTAACGCATACAAGGACTGTGGAGGCGTTAACAAGAGTGCGATACACTGGGACATGATAAAAACGATGAAGCCAGGGCAGATACTCCTGGACGGGAAGACCATTCAGAAGGATGGAAAGTTTGCGTGGGAGTAGGTAAGTCCGAAGGGTTTCACCTCTCCTTTGTAGAGAAGATCACATTTCTCTTCTGTTCAGATGCTCCTCAGAAACAGAGCGATGTCGTATTGGTTCGTCTCGATGAACCACCTCTTGGCTAGTCGTTGTTTAACGGCATATCTAAAAAGATTTTAGTACGATTGCTGAACGTCAGGCAGAGGGTAAGTTGAATGAGCGGATCCGAGCTTGAGAAACTTCTCAGAGATCAGATGGCGCTGGAAAAGAGTACGGCCGAGGTTTTGAGTTCAACTGTTCAGAGGACGAAGAACTCCGTTGTTAAGCTCTTTCTAGATAGGCTTGTCTTGGACTCGCTGAAGCACGCTGACATGCTACAAGCTCTCATAGACCTCA
>CAZZFQ010000072.1:0-2625 GCA_964653695.1 uncultured Candidatus Bathyarchaeia archaeon
TCTGAATACGAGTACGAGAAGGCCCTCAAGCAATATGGAAGGAATAGAGCTCAAGCGATTCTGTTCGAAAGAGTACTGAGAAGACACAAGGCCAAGGGAAAGATCGGTTTCTATGGCAAGGTTGAAGTCAGCAGCTTCATCTCACTGATAGAATCTCTGCGGAGGAAAGGGCACAGGATAGTTGGGGAGAAACGTCCAACCCTACTTGACGCTCTTCGAGAGACAAAAGATGCAGCTGAAGTCGAAAGGATAGGAATAGTCGGATCGAAGACAGAAAAAGTGGTCGAAAGGACACTGGATATCTTAAGGAACAGTGCAATTGACGGCAATAATCTGACTTATCAAGGAGAGGCGCTGACTGTGGGCAGAGTCAAGAAGCACATTCGCAACTTCCTCGTCGAAGAGAACCTAGTCAACATAGAGGAAACAATTTTCGCAGCTGGACCTGGTTCCTCAGATCCCCACTACCGAGGAGAAGAATCCGACCCTGTTAGGGCAGGAGAACCGATCGTCTTCGACATCTTTCCTCGAGAGGTTGGCGGCTACTGCTTTGACACGACGAGGACATACGTTGTCGGCAAGCCGTCACAAGAAGTAAGGTCAATGCACGAAGCCGTACTGGAGGCACAACTGGCGGCACTTGACAATCTGCGGGATGGGGTCAACGCGAGGGATGTGACGGAGAAGGTCTGCGACATATTTGAGAGAAGAGGCTACAAGACGCAACGAGACATAGCCAAAGGAGACGAGACTGCCAGAACCACGGGATTCACACATTCCTTGGGACATGGCGTCGGGCTGACGATAGGAGAAAGACCTAACCTTTCAGTTCTCGTTGATGAGACGCTGAAGGAAGGCCATGTCACGTCGGTAGAACCTGGGCTCTACAAGCCGGGCTTGGGCGGGGTCAGAATCGAGGATATAGTCGTAATAAGAAAGACCGGAGTGCAGAACCTATCAAAGCTTGACAAGGCTCTTGAACTGTGAAAGTCACTCTATTCCCTCCTATTGAGACACGTCATGGTTTCGACTGAGCCTGACCGTTGGAAATGCAGACTCGCATCTGACGCCATGGTCTCGGCATGTTTTCTGTATTCTGGTAGAGATCATTTTCCAATATTCTGATCCTTCTCTCAGCAACAAGGGCATACTCTCCAAAGCCTGAGGGGCCTCCCTCTCCAAGAAAGGCCTCAATTTCTGCAGTACCCATGGCCTAAGGTTTAGTTTGTCATAGAGAAGTCGGCTGTTCGTTGTCTTGGCAATGCGTACAATCCCTTCGAGGCTTTCCGGTTGATCATTGACATACGGAATGATTGGCCCTAGGAAAACCCAGGTCTCGACTTTTCTATCCGAGTAGCTCTCAAGGATTTGCTGTCTCTCATTAGGAGAGGAAGCTCGGGGTTCGAGCTTTTCAGACAGCTCAGGATCCATTGTTGTGATAGTAACTCCAACGTCGAATTTCGGTCCTGAGATCAGATCAGAGTCTCTGAGAACGAGAGATGATTTCGTCTGTATCGATACCTTGAACTCGTGCTTTGCCAGGACGTTTAGACAGCTGCGGGTCAGCTGAAGCTTAGACTCGACTGGTTGGTAGGGATCTGTGACAGTGCTCAGGCCGATCGTTCCCTTTGCCTTAGCTCGTAATTCCTTCGCCAGCACTTCGGCGATGTTGCTCTTCGCCTTGACGAACGTCCCCCATCTGCGAGCTATCTCCTCGCTACGAAAGACAGATCCAGAGTAGCAGTACAAGCAACCATGTTCGCAGCCGAAGTATGGGTTCAAGGAATATGCTAAGCCAGGCAACCTGCTTGGCGAAAGTGCAGTTCTGCAACTAATGGTCTCATATTCCATGGGACTGTTTTCACATCGGCGAATAGTCGGTTATTCTTCTTTGGAACAGAGCGTGTTTCAGAAGCGAACTTCCCTCAATCCATCTCCCAAGAGGAATCGTCAGTTGTGACACGGCGTATTGGAGAGCATGTTGGAAGTTGTCGAACCGTCTAGGAGGCGTTTTCAGAGCCGATCTGACACTTTCCCTCACGTTCCAAACGCCGACAGGTACTATGTATCCTGGATGTATCTCTCTGAGGACGAGGGCCGAGGCTTGCCTTCTTTCTTTCCGCAGAGCTTCCGACACTGCGAGTCTGCAGGAATAGTAGCATCCTCCAACGCTTGCATAGGTTCTCCTCCCCCAGTAGTCTTCGGAGTCACCCATGAGGACGGCTGAGCTTGAACTCTCGCTCGGATTCCATGTTGTCCCAGGAAACCAAGCTTCTATCCACTCAAATTTCCAGCGTTCAGGCATCAGGATGGCAACAAAGATATTATCCAAATTCCTGAATGCGTGGACCCGGTATTCATCGATTGTATTGTACTGCTTGATCTCATCGACGAATCTTAGTGAGAGAGTGCTGTCCACGGCGGTTATGCTCCACCGAGTAGGCACCAGCTTCCGCCTTGCGCCCACTCCGAACATACCTACGCTGAATGCTCGCTGGATCTGAGAAACGAGTACTCCTTCCTCGTATAACTCTGAGACCGCTTCCTGGGCTTTGAGATCTCTGTCGTAGTATGCATCTTCGATCCTCCTGTCCACACTCACATTGGAGGTCTTAAATGACCGTA
>CAZZFQ010000072.1:2725-6621 GCA_964653695.1 uncultured Candidatus Bathyarchaeia archaeon
CGCTCAGGTATGTCCAAAATCTCGGTGTCGCCATGGAAAGGCGGGATCATCGGTCCAACGTAGACCTTGGGATAGCCTATCCGACCGACAAACACTCCGGGGGGACTAGATCCATCAATGTGTTCTGAATCTATCGTTTCGCCTAGGCGAGCCAGCGCCTGAGCCTTTGCGATCATGGGGCAACTTATCTTCCCGCATAGCATGCGTCCTCCCTTGCATCGCAGGCAGAGTGAGGTAGTCGGTGACCGAGAGACTTCTATGCCATCAAGGGCAGGCATGCCACCTACCACATTGGCCGGAATGACGTCTGTAAGCCAACGGATCTCCCGAAAGGCCACGCAGATCCTACCCTGCTTAGGCGCGATATGTCACTACAGAACTTCATGGTGGAAGAAAAAGCATAGAGATAGGAGAAAGTGAAGCGACGACGGTTTTGCTTTGACAGTAGGCATTCAGAGTCTGGTTAGTTTGATCGCTTCAGGGGCCTTGAGTTGTTCCACATAAGAGTGAGAAACTCCTTGAAGTGCGCTGCTATGAATCGATTGTCCACCCAACCGCAAGCAGAGTAATCGAGCAGACCTATCATCGCTTCACATTCGTCGACTAGTAGGTCAACCGCAAGAATCGGCTTCCGATGCCTTGCTTTCCTCAGCAATAGTGCTGCTTTACTGCTATCGGTCATCAGTCGTACCTCAACGTTTCTTCTTTCTAAGTCTTGAAGTCTACGTACAATCTGATCGTTCAACGCTGAGTTCCACGGTAGGACAAGCGTCACGCTCCTTTCAGCCCGATCAAGCATCTCAAACACTTTTCGTAGAACCTTGTCTCTTCCCATTATTGTATAGATTATCTCAGCTCTCGGGGTCCTCGACGAGACATCTCTGTAAATCCTGTCCAGCTGCTCGAAGGCTCCCTCCAGACCAACAATCGTTTCTCTTCCTATGACGGCTGGGGCTCTGGGGCTGTACATTGTTGGCCTCGACGCCGCCGCCTCAGCCCATCCTTTGGACACCAATATCTTCAATGCATCGTAGGCGCTTGGATATGGGATCTTGGCCCGTTGAGCCACATCTCTGGGAGTGGATGGGCCGAGCTCAGCGAGAGATATGTAGGCTCGGGCTTCATACTCGGTGAGGCCGAGCTTTCTTAGCGGATCGACGAACCTCTCCAATTTCCCGTCTCCTTGTAGTATCTTTTCGATACGCTTATATTAATTAGTAGCGATCACTACTAACGGCGGCGCCCCATGGAAAAGCAAGACCTCCTAGTCGTAGGGGCAGGAACTGCAGGCTGCACAATCGCGGCCGAGGCAGCGAAGAAAGGACTCCGGGTATGCATAATCGACGTGAAGCCCAGCGAGCTAGTAGGACAGAAGGTCTGCGGCGATGGGATAGGTAAGCATCACTTCGACAGGTTGAATATCCCTTATCCTTCGGGCGAGGAGCTCGAGACTAGGATGACAGGAATTCGGGTCTTCTCTCCTGATCGAGAGACTTCGTTCAGAATCGAAGGCGAGGGTGTCGCAGGGTTCATGATCAATAGACACAGGTTCGGGCAGAGGCTTCTGAAGCAAGCGCTTGACGCAGGAGCAACTCTACTTGATCATACAAGAGCCATCGCTCCTTTGATTAGAGACGGATTTGTTGTGGGCGTTGAAATAGTGCAGACGAATTTCCAACGGAAGGGGAACATAGTTGCGCCGATCACCATAGATGCTAGCGGATACTTGGGTTCAATAAGGAGCAGGTTACCGAACGAGTTCAGGGTCGAATCAACCATTAACAAGATGGATCTGATGGCAGCCTACAGGGAGATCCGTGCGGATGTATCATGGGGCTCAGACTTTGGTGAGATCTATCTTACACGAGAGTTGGCGCCTGGCGGCTACTATTGGATCTTCGACAAAGGCGATGGAAAAGTCAATGTTGGTCTAGGGGTGCAAATGACAGGTAGGCATCCCAACCCGAAGGAGCAGTTGTACAGACATGTTCTTTCTCAGGACCTGTTCAAGGAATCTAAGCCGGAGCATGGTGGAGGAGGCCTTGTTCCCACACGCAGGCCCATGGACTCTCTCGTGTCTAATGGAGTGATGCTTGTTGGAGACGCGGCGTGTCTAGTGAATCCGATCCATGGAGGCGGGATTGGCTCCTCAATGCTTAGCGGGAAGCTCGCAGCTGAAACAGCTGTCGAAGCCTTGGAGAAGGGAGATGTAAGAAGAGAAGTGCTATGGCAATACAGCGTAAAATTTATGCAGAGCTATGGAGCGAAGCAGGCAAGCCTTGACATATTCCGCCTTCTCCTTCAGAGCATGTCTGATGACGATTTGAATTTCGGAATGAAGAATAGGCTTGTAAGAGAGGAGGACATGTTGAGAGCGAGCTTGACAGGCGATCTTCGACTAAGCTTGAGAGACAAGGCTGATAGAGCTTTGAAAGGTGCCGGACGACCCGGCCTTCTCATGAGGATTGAGAAGACCGCAGGTAAGATGCGAGAGATCAAAGCTCTGTATCAAGATTATCCGTTTCCGAAAGACTTTGAAGATTGGAAACGCAAGGTGAATTCGGTCTACGAGTCATAGGCGGACCGGAATGAAACTGAATAATGCCATTGACTTAAGACGGTGCTAGGGTTATCCCATCTATCTGCGATGAAGTCTAGAATTCAAGTAGATGTGAGGCAATGAATCTCAGAACAACGTAGATTTCATGGAGGCCCGCCTTGCTTGCTCCCTTTTTCCTGTTCACAAAGTTTATCGGAACCTCGGCGACCTTCAGCTGGTGTTTCTTCGCGACATAGATTGTCTCAATCTCAAACGCACCCATGCTCCTATTTTCCTTCGTTTCTTCAACTACAAGTTTCGCAGCTTCTCGGCTGTAGATCTTGAAGCCAGCCGTAGGGTCGATCGCTGGCAATCCAAGGAGAGTGCTCGCCAGGAAACAAGCGGCTCTGCTCGCGATCTTCCGCGTCATCTTCCAACCCTTGGTTCCGCCTCCGGGAACATACCTCGAGCCTATCACGATGTCGACTTCTTCCTTGAACATGGACGGAAGGTAGGATGGATCGTGGCTCAGGTCTGCATCCATCTGCAGGAAGCGTTTCGTATCTTCGTTCTTCAGTGCTTCCTTCAGACCGTCTCGGATAGCGCTCCCGAATCCAAGTTTGCTTCCTCGTTGGAGCACGGATATATTTCCGTATATGGAGTTCAATGACTTGAGAATGTCTTCTGTCCCGTCAGCACTTCCATCATCAACGACCATGATCCGAGAGATATGCTCCTTCAAAGCTTCAAGGCGCTCGACGAGAGTCTTGATGCTCTCTGCCTCATTGTATGTCGGGATAACGGCAACAGACATCTTGTTGCACTTCGGTCTTAAGCGCATAGTAGGCGACTGGATTTGATAAGTCTAGCCTAGATGAAGAGAAGGAACAGTTAAGCCAAGTTGTGGGTCAAACATGCTTGTAGGTGTTTGATCAATGAAGACAAGAGTCGGGGTGACGACGCTTAACCCTCTCAAGACCAACGCTGCTAAGACGGCCTTCGAATGCTTCTTCGACGAAGTAGAGGTTCATTCATTCAAGTCTCGGTCAACACTGAAGAAACAGCCAGTAGACGATCAGATCCCCAGAGGCGCAATGTTGAGAGCAAGAGAGGCGATCGAGCTTGGCTATGACTATGGGGTCGGCATTGAGGGAGGGCTCCTTCATTCTGGAGGAATGGCGTATTTGACTGGCTTCTCCGCCATTATCTCGAAGAGTGGGGAGATGCATGGGGCATGGGGCCTTGCTTTCGAGTGCCCTCCGCCTATACTCAACCGAGTGGAGCATGGGGAGGAGCTCGGAGCCATAATGGACGAGTTACTTGGAAGAACCGGAGTCAAAACACAGGAGGGAGCCAT
>CAZZFQ010000073.1:0-6387 GCA_964653695.1 uncultured Candidatus Bathyarchaeia archaeon
GTTGAGAATTACGCTGACGTACTTGTGATCAGACATCCGCTTGAAGGAGCAGCCCGACTTGCAGCGGACTTCGCGTCAGTTCCTGTTATCAATGCAGGTTCAGGTGCGGAGGAGCATCCGACGCAAGCTCTTCTAGACCTCTACACAATTAAAAGAGAACTGGGATCGATTGACGGCTTGAATATCGCCTTTGTAGGTGACCTGCAATACGGAAGAACCGTTCACTCCTTGGCGTACGGGCTTTCACTCTATAAGGTCACACTTCACCTCGTTTCCCCCGAACTGTTGAGAATGAGACCTGAAGTGGTATTTGACATCAAAAACCGAATCAAAGTGACGGAAACTCCCGAGATGGAGCCCCTTCTGGCAGAGCTAGACGTGCTATATATGACGAGAATCCAGAAAGAAAGGTTCGCTGACTTGGCAGAATATGAGAAGGTTAGGGGGTCGTACAGGCTTAACGTGAGCCAATTGCACAATGTCAAAGATCGAATGATTGTGATGCATCCTTTACCTCGTGCAGATGAAATTGCTTCCGAAGTAGACGGAACGAAGCACGCGAAGTACTTCGCGCAGATGTGGTACGGGCTCTTGACAAGAATGGCTCTGCTGGCTTCGATTCTAGAGCCTAATTGATCGGTTCAGTCCTAGGCCGGAATCAATGTCCCGCTTGCGTACCGTCTTCTGTCTGAGAGCTCAGCCCTCTTTCCTGCGTTCCAACCCTTCACACGCTGATAATAGCCCGTTATTCTGGACCACCATTCGAGTTCCGGGTCCACTGAACCGCAGTTAGGACATTTGGGCAGAAGCCCTGACTCCACCTTCGAGCACCGAGTGCATATCGTCAGATCTTTTGTGTACGTAAAGTATGCCGCGAGAGTTCTAGTTGCTATTCTCTTTGTCAGTGAGAATATTGCTTCAGGAGTTGGATTAGCTTCACCTAGCCAGATGTGCATGATCGCTCCTCCTCTTGTAAGTGGATGGAAACTTGCTTCGATTTTGATCCTTTGGCCGAACGAGATATCAGCTGAAGGTTTCACATGCGAACTGTTCGTGTAGTATACGGAACCATTTCTCACGTCACCTTGGACCACAGCCTTATCCCCGTACAGTTTTCTGTCGATCAACGCGAGCCTGTGACATGTGCTCTCAGCTGGCGTTTGAAGGACTCCAAACCGAGCACCAGTTTCATTGGAGTATTCCTCGGCTCGGTCAACCATGTGACCAATCACTTTCAAGCCGAACCTCCAAGCGTTCGGGGTTTCGTGAAGCTCCTCGCCCAAATGAGCCTTCAAGGCTTCATTCAGACCGATGAAACCTATGTTCAGCACCTGCTTGCTGATCTTCAGGTATGGTTCGCCACCGCAGTCCATAGACGCGAATGGGAGTGCCCCCTCGCCTAGACGCTTCTTTATGACGTCCCTCTTGATCTCGAGTGCTTCCTTGGCTAGGTCCATTCTCTCGTCAAGTGTCTCGAAGAAGATCTGGTCATCTCCATTGGATTCGTAGGCTATCCTGGGAAGGTTGACTGTGATTACCCCCAAGCTTCCCATCCTGACCTTGCCCTGTCTAAAGTCTTCCTCTTCGTCACTGTCAGGGGTGAGAATTATTCGGCAGCACTGAGAATTCACTATGTCAGGCATGTAGCTTGGGCATAAGTTGAGAAAGTAGGGCGACCCGAATTTGGCCGCCAGCTCAGCTGCCTTCAGATACTCAGAATCATATTTGCCAAGGTATTCGGGCCGAATCTTTATTTCCGGTTTGGGAAAGTTGAAGGGCTTGCCCCTGTAATCGCCACGCAGGTATACGTCTAATATGGCGTTAAAGAACATGTTGGCTTCGTCGGTGTAGTCACCGTAGACATCTGGGCCAACGGTTCCACCTGGCAGAACTGCAGGGATTTCTTGAGCAACTCTTGGAACTGAGCATTCAAGAGCAATCGAGGAGAAGACTGTTTGTCCACCTCGGGCCACATACATCTGTGACATCTCGTAGATGAACATCTGTGCAAGCTGCTTCACCCTCTCGTATGATAGGCCACGCATAAAGGGCGCAAGCCAGACATTGAAGAAGTCATATCCTTGGCCGCCAGCCCAGTTTGTCTGCGCCGCTGCTAAAGCCTTAGCGGCGTGAAGGATAGCGACCTCGGGATGTCTTGCCGGGCCAGCTACCGATGTGTGCACACCCTGACCATCTACGACTAATCCCGTTCGGAGGAAGAATCTGAGATCATGTTCCTGACAGAAAGGTCTCGTTATGAAGTACTCGAGCTCGTGTATGTGAATCTCACCTGACATGTGAGCATCGGCAAGATGAGGGGAGAGGGTTGACAGCAGTGCATATTGGCTGAACACAGCATCTGCGGCAAGTTTGTGTATTGTTTCAGGGTTGTGCTGAAGGTTGGCGTTCTCCTTATCGCCACTAGCGACCAACGTGGTTACGTCATATACCGGGAGTCCGAGCCGAGTGTATCTCGCTCGTTCTCTCTCCAGATTCTCCTCAAGAAGAGTGACGCATACAAGTTCACGGATAAGTGGGGAAGACAGAAATGAGAGCCCTATTCGATTAACCTTATCAGTAACTTTTCTGGCGATTCTCTCCGCATCTTCACTTGGAAGATTTACTTCCCGTGAAAGAGACTCCTTGATCTTCTCTGCATCAAATGACTCGAACTCTATCTTCGAAGTCCTTACCGCAGGAAAATACTTGATGGAGTCAGGCGTCAGCTCTTGCTCTGTCTTAACTGTCAAGCAGTCAGGCTCCACGAACCGAGGGCTTTCTACATGCTGGCTTCCGATGTGGCATATAAGTTTTAGACAATTCTGTATAAAATACTATAGTGAAGTTTTCTCTCACGACCGTCATAAACTCACACCAATTGACAAGATCGTGAGTCTAAGAAGCGTTCTTCGAGCGAAGTAGACCTCTCATTCACCGATTCCGAGCACAGGCTATCGGCTCGGATAAGAGATCGCTTCTTATAGTCCAAGAAGGAGTTGATCGTCTATCTTCTATCGTCTTGAGACAAGTTACGACTCTTCGAGAAGTAAATATTCTTTCACTCAATCTCTCGTCAAGATTCAAGCGTCTAAGGAAAAGAATACTGCATGAGCTTATCCAGTGTTCGAGCCTTTGCGCTCGGCCAGATAGAGAGAGGTATGACTGTGGCAGATGAACGTCCCATATTTTGGATGTTGTCTGACCCACAGAATTTGCAGGCAGGTATGACTCCCAGATACCATCTTTGACAGTTTCTGCACAGTGAGTACATACTTGCATACGTGATGAACTCTATCTCACTGTTGCAGATCTTCTCCATTAATTTCATAAAAGACTCCGGCTCGAGTTTGGCGGAGTTGAAGTTAATTGGGAGCAGGTGCCCACCGTCCGCTGGCGATTGAAGCCTTGCCTCGATCGCCAGCCTTTCGTCGAGTGTTATCCTTTCAGTCGGTGAAACTGTGACCAAGTCGGTATAGTATGGATACTTCCTCAATCCTTGGACAACAGTAGATCCGACCCCGTACTCCTCAACATCAAGCTCAGCCAATCGAACAGCTGCCTCATCACTCGGACGATGGGCAAGGGCGAACCTCATACTCGACTCCTCCGCGGCTCCTTGAGCGTAGCTGGACATCTCCTCTAAGATTCTCAATGCGAATTCGGTTGAGCTTCCATCCTTCCTGCTCAGGTTTGATCCAGTGTGGGCGGCCACAGCCTCATTCAGTCCGATCGGGCTGATTGCATAAAGTGAGCTTTCGCTGTGAAAGTATGAGTCAGCTGGACTGGCTCCTGCGAGAGTTGGAAGAAGAGACTCCTCAATCCTTTCGGCAATGTATTTCCTCTTGATCTTGAAGGCTTTCACCGCCAAGTCCATCGCCCCCCTCAGGAGGTCAATGAAGCGATCATCGTTCTTGCGCGCCTCATAGGCGATTCTTGGCAAGTTAGCGAATATCGTATCCATGCATCCTGTTCTTTGAGAATCCGTTTCCCAGAATCCTGTCCAATCATCATTCAGCCTCAGACCCGTCGCAGTATAGTCTGACTTTGCCTCGCTCCTTAGGAACGCAAAGTACGGAAGGAAGTACTCCGAAACAAGGTGATGTGTCATAAGCAACTCTCGCCTGAACTGTTCTGATTGGGAGGGGTCGCTTCTGATCTTGAAAATGAATCTGGGATTTGTAACGGGACTGGCCGCGGATTGTCTGTTGAGAGCATCTATTACTTGGTTGAGAAGCGCTTTGGCTTCATCGAAGAAATCCTTGTATTTTCCAGCGATTTTCCCCTGAGGTCCTATAGCTTCGGCTTCTCGAAGGAATGTTGGAATCGTGAACTCGCACCCCAGAGACAACCCAGGGTTCCCTTCACCTCTGGGCGCGCCTACCCTAACGCTGTTGATGAACAACTCCAGACTCTCAAATATCTGGGCTTCTGGTTCGCCCTTGACGAAGGGAGCGAGGAAGATGTTGAACATGTCAAATGCCTGTTCAGATGAGACTTCAGATGAGGCGAGCTGATAGACATCGCGGACGAGGGCGAGAGCTGAGGCGAAGTTCTTTGGAGGGCCCACATGATGAAGGCCCTTCCTGAGGAAGTATCGAATGTCATGCTGGAATTCGCTGGGCTTTAGTATCCATTCTCCAAGATTGTCTATGTGAATCTGCCCTGACATGTGAGCGTCCGCGATCTCTCTGGGCAGACAGCTCAGAAGAACGTATTCCTCCATAACCGAGGCGCCGGCTACTCTCTTGACGGAATCTGCATCGAGCATCTGTTCACGGGCGGTCTTCAGAGATTGAGTGACATCGTAGACAGGCATTCCTAGCCTCGTCAACTTGTGTCTGTAGTCCTCTAGCTTCCTTTCGACTAGGATGGCGTTGACAAACTCTCGAATGAGAGGCGCTGTCAAGTAGGCTGTCTTAAGTCGGATGAGACGTTCCTCGGCTTCAGCCGCTATCTCTTCTGCTAGCTCGTAAGGAACCCCTGCTTCAACTGTGAGAGACTTGGTGATCTTGGTACGGTCAAACGGTTCAATCGCAAGCCTCGATGTCCTGACAAAGAGTTTGCCTCTCTTGACCGTGACGTATTCTTCAATGTCCCTTGCGAAGTTGACCACTATGCCACCTAGCTCAGTCAGAGAGTATTTCTTCGTCTCTTTGTCGAAGACGAGGAGCCCCGCCTCCTGCAGATTCTTGAGGTGATAAACGAACTTGCCTGCATCCCGCAACGGATCTAGTTTCAGCGAGAACATTATCTCGGTATAGGGAAGCGGGCCCTTCAAGGTTAGGAGACGAAGCATCTGCATCCTGAGCGGGGAAGATGCTGCATCGAAGACTGTTGAGCCTACTTTATCCAGTGCCTTCGACAAAACACTCACCCGACAGTCTGAGGTATTCAATAGATATGTGGGGTGGTCTGTTTAAAAAAGCAGAGTATACTTGAAGACCCAATCGCATGTGCCTGACGAATGTCTTGTCATCGTAGAGACGGGCTCAGTGTTGGACTCGTTATGAGGGGTGAATCGTTTGCTTTCAATACAACGCAAGTTCGTGGAATGTGGTGCTCTTTGTTATCCATCGACATTTTTCTGTCCCTAACGATCGTTTTCTCGGCCTTCTATTAAGGATTAAAAGCCCCTTGGAACAAGTATCCTCGCTCTTCGGGAGGGATTCGGTTGCCGGACGCTGAAAGTTTGAAGAAAGAAGTTGTCGTGGAGATTGACTCCATAAGTAAGAAACTGATTGAGATAAGTGATCGGATACACGCAAATCCTGAAGTGGGACATAAGGAGTTCGAAACTTCGAAGCTACTTTCTGGCGAGTTGGAAAGGGCCGGCTTTCAGGTAGAGAGACACGTGTGTGGACTTGACACAGCCTTCAAGGCAACGATGCGGGGAAAAGCTGGCGGCTCTACAGTTGCTCTTCTAGCGGAGATGGATGCTTTGCAGGGGATCGGTCATGGGTGTGGACACAATATAATTGGGACTGCCTCCCTTGGCGCGGCGCTCGCTCTCAAGAAGATCATGCCGAAAGTCAATGGATGCCTCATAGTTTTTGGAACCCCGGCAGAGGAAGGCGGAGTTGAAAATGCTGGCGGGAAAGCAATAATGGTGAATGAGATTGCGAAGGCCGATGTGGCAATGATGGTTCATCCGGATAACAAGACCGAGGTTGAGTGCACCACTGTAGCTCGAGAAGCCATGGAGTTTGAGTTCTTTGGAAGGGCTGCTCATGCAGCGGGGGAGCCTCACGAGGGGATCAACGCGCTCAACGCCGTCATCCACATGTTTACGTTGATAGATGCGTTAAGGCAACATGTGAAGCCTGATGTGAGGATGCATGGGATAATCACCGAAGGTGGGAAGGCACCTAACATAGTCCCGGAATATGC
>CAZZFQ010000074.1:0-6248 GCA_964653695.1 uncultured Candidatus Bathyarchaeia archaeon
GCCGGTCCAGTACCTTGCGTCTTTCCAAAGATGTTACCAACACCGTCAATCGAGATCGAAAGGCCCGCGCGTTTCATCAATTGAACCAGCGTTTCCTTGGCCCTGATTTCCTTTATCGAATAGGCAGTCCTCTCGGAACCGTTGCTCGTGATGCCTATCCGGCTGATCAGATTCAAGGTCTCCAAGAGCCGCTTTCCATTTACTCTGAAGTCAATGCCAGACATGTGAGGGCCACCACCACACTTCAATTATGTCACAGATAGGTCAAAGAGAACAAGTTTCCGATCAGATGTCAAAGATGCTAAGTGCCCCCTGTTCAGCCCTTGAGTATTTCCTGACTTGACAGAGCCCTATCAAGTGGGGCAACACAGTCTTTAACATAACGGTCAACCAGTATTGACGACCGATCTAGCCTAGCCAGAGGTTCCTGGTATGCCAGCAACAGTCAGAAGGATGCGTTCTGAGGAAGCTGAAGCAGTGGAAGCCCTCTTTCAAGAGTACATGGGGATTGACACCTCAAGGAGAGAAGCAATCCTTGAGAATCTCGGAAGGGAAGATTCTGAGATACTGGTGGCTGAGGCTCAAGGGAACGTGATAGGCGTGGGTCATCAGGTCTTCTACATTGACCCATTGCACGCAGGGAAATGCTCCAACATCCTTTTCCTGTATGTTGCGAAGCCATTCAGAAGACAAGGAATAGGAAAGTCGTTGCTGAAAAGGATGTTAGATAGCGCGACTGACAGGGGCGTCTTGGAGGTTCATGTTTCGACCAGAGCTGATAACGAGGCTGCAATTAGACTATACAAGGACTCCGGATTCGAACACGCGGGTCCCCTCTTCGAGTTCAATCCCAGCAAGCAAACAGAAGCTTCGTTTGAGACTGTGTCCGCCTAGAACCTGTTCAAGTAGGAGCTGGTTTCCAGTGAAAAGTGCAGGAGATGATTCCAAAGAACGTTCGGCATGGCCTCGGGAGGCTTTGGTGGGGCTTCTCCTAGTCGCCCTTGGGGCTGCCGCTGAGTATGTCGATGAGGTTCTCCTTCAAGGCGCATTCCAGCCTTCAGTCGACCCCTTCCCCGCATACATGTTGAGCTGGGACACCCGCGTATTCCTATCAATCAACAGTGGTCTTGCCAACCCGTACTTGGGCTGGTTCTTCAACGTTCTGACCCGGTTGGGGTCGACCTTTCTCATGTTCGCGGTTGGCATCTTGTTGTATGTCAGTCGACGAAGAAGAGAAGGCATACTGATCTTGGCATCGATAGTCATAGGGACATTCGTTGCACTTCCGCTGAAGCTTGCCATTCCTAGGCCTAGGCCGTTCATCACTATACCCGCAACGATCGTGCTTGATAGAGAGGCCGGCTCCAGCTTTCCCAGCGGACATGCAGTCAGGATATTCGCCTTCGCCTTCATTGCCGCCAAGCTGAAGCCAAGATTCACCATACCGCTCTATCTTCTTGCATTTCTCGTGGCGTTCAGCAGGATCTATGTGGGACAGCACTATCCGCTTGATGCGTTCACTGGAGCTTTGATAGGTCTGCTAGTTGGATGCTTAACCCTGAGATATGAGAACAGAATATTGAAAACAGTCCGTCGGCTTGGAATCCCTATCCATAGCCGACTACCTTGAAGATTCTCGATGAAGTTTTGTCTTCAACTCTCGGTAGCTATCTTCTCTATTTCCTCCTGAGTAGGTTTAATGGTGAGTGGCTCAGGAAATGCACCTGAATAGGTTTCGAGGGTTTTCAATCCGCTTCCGGTCAGAACGCAGGCAACCTTCTGATCGCGACCTATCTTGCCCATCGCGACAAGCTTGATTATGCCCGCTACAGATGCCGCAGACGAAGGCTCTACGAATACGCCTTCCAGCTTCGCGAGCAGCTTGGCCGCGGACATGATCTCTTCATCGGAAACCGTTTCAGCAAGGCCATGCGACTCTTTCAACGCAGATAGAACCGACTTTCCCTTCAAAGGCTGTGCGATCATGAGGCCTTCAGCTATTGTCTGCGCCCTCTCGACTGGCGTGATCTCTCTTCCCTGTTTGAAGGCTTTGGCGATCGGTGAACATCCCTCAGGCTGCACGCACACCATCGAAGGAGTGCTCTCAACAAGGCCCAGTTCATGAGATTCCTTCAAGCCTTTCCAGCAGCCTATCAAACCGCTACCCGTTCCCACCGGAAACACAAGATGATCGAGTGGCTGCCATCCATTTTGCTCGCATACCTCATAACCTATGGTCTTAGATCCCTCTGAAGCGAACGGGTTCACTTGAAATCCACAGTAATACCAACCATATTTCACAATAGCCATGTTCGCGGCTTCAAAGGTGTCCCTTCGCGTTCCCTCAACCTTCACCACGTTGGCGCCGTTTGCAATCGCTTGAGTCAACTTCCCGATGCTAGCATACGCTGGAGCGAAAACATAGCATGGTATCCCGGCTTTGGCGGAGTATGCGGCAAGGGATGCAGCTGCGTTTCCTGAGGAGTCTATCGCAACTGTGGCCGCCTTGACTTCTCTTGCCTTACTCAGAAGAAGGGAGGAGCCCCTATCCTTGAATGACCCAGTAGGGCAGACATATTCAAGCTTGAGGAATAGGTGTCTCATTCCTAGGTTCTTCCCCAGCCGATTTGCAAGTATGAGCGGAGTGAACCCTTCGCCCAAAGAAACGACATTGTTCGATGCTACAGGCAGTAGTTCCTGATATCGCCACATGCTAAACTGGCTTCTGCTCTGAAACAGCTTCCGACTAACTATCTCATGAGCCTTGGAATAGTCATGGCCGATCTGAAGTATTCCTGAGCAGCTAGGGCATCTGTACACATTGTTGTCGATTGGAAGCTTTCTACCACATTCCTCACAGAAGAGCCACGAACTCTGTGCCAGGACCATTCGCAAACCTGTCTCCTTATCGTCGTTGGAGCAGCTAAACGTTTATCATGCTTTCCATGATACGTCATCTACGGCGTTGACAACCTGAAGCGGTCGGAGGCATGCCATGGATGACGACCCCGGTCTGGAGGATCTTAGTGCTCATGTCTCTCCTAGGCATGACTATGACATATCAAGGAACACGGAAACTGGATCAAACAACCTACGTAACTAGCTACTTGCTCAAGAACGGCTATCTAACGACGGTCCGAGTCTCATCAGGGCATATGGACATAGTTGATCCCAAAGGAATTCGCGTCGCATATGCGGACATCGAAGAGCCCGTTGAGATGCCTTCAGGAGCTCAAGCAACGCTCAGGATACGTGTGATCTTAAGCGAACCTCTTAGCGTCCTCACCAAGCGATATCCGGCAGACGCCCGAATGACGTTCAGAGGCTATGTAGACTACGACACGGGTTGGATGAGTTGGCTCTTCGGATTCGGAAGACTAGAGTTTGAAGAAAAGGTGCCGATGAGTATGATCCTACAGTATCTCGGCCTGTACGAAGTCGAGACTGCATCGGCTTTGATGCATTTCGCTGGCTGAAGCAAGGCCGGATGAGCGTTCTGACCGGAAGAAGCCCAACAGAAGAAAATAATGCTTGGGATGCTTCACACGCAAAGGAGGCCTAGCGATCTGTGATATCGCGCCATATTGCTGCCATGTTGCTTTTCATAGTCCTACTGCTGCCTTTGGTCACCGCACGACAGGCTTGTGCTGAAACGTCTGTCGAAGTCAACATCACAAGGGCTGTTGACTACCTTGTCAGCCGCTTCAACCCAGCTCTCGATCTAATCTATGAGAGCGATGATACAGGTGACCATTGGCTAGGGCATGAGTTTAGTGGATTCAAGTGGCGATACCGCCAGACATATTGGCTATATTCCGACAACCTATTCGCAGCCTACGCACTCGAACCATTCCGGCTCGATGTAGCGAACCGGATCAGAAGTGCATTAGATAAGTATCGAATTCCGTCGTCCGGACTCTTCGAAGTCGTAGTCGGTGAGCCGATACCAACGATAACAAACGCAGTCGATCACATTGTTGAGAGCTCTTCGGACTATGTCATTGTAGCGCGGAGACACGATTCCCCAATCATATCTTATGGCCTCTACGCAGATCTGATCTGCTATCGAAGCCTTCAGCTCTTCCTTCAAGGTAGAACCCATGAAGCTTGCCACTCACTTCGTCAGGCCATCTCTCTCTGGAACGGAAGGGGATTGGATGACTGGTCCTACAGAGTGGTCGATGGTTTCTATAGCAACCAGAAGCTTGCTTTGCTGCTCTACACTTCAAAGGTTCTTGGGCTGAGGTTTGCCACCTATGCTGAGATGGAGCACCATCTTTGGAGTATGCAGCAAGGTGACGGGGGACTAGCCTCCCTCTCAAATCCTGAAGGAAAGCCTATGGGCAGCTCGAACACCGAAACCACCGCACTAGCACTCCTGATCTATAACGACGCCCTCATAAGGTCTGTTCGTTCAAGAGTTCGAGCCTTTGACAAGTCTTTTCTTGGCTTCTACGTGATTTTGTTCGCTTTTCTTTTGGTAACCGCAGTGTCCTTCTTACCGTTTCGCAGGATTAGCTCGTTGAGGCTCGCGTAAAGAACTGATCAGAGACAGAGTGATGCCTCGATTAGTGTCCTGAGCGCCTAAGACACATCGTCAGCAGGGTCACCTCAACGGGCTTGGCATAGTGCCCAGGCATACGTTGCCAGAAAACAAGGTCAACTAGTATCGGAACTCTCTGTAGATCTCTCTCTGAACTAGGTACCGCATGATCTCAGAGGTTCCGGCACCTATGGTCATCAGCCTTGTGTCCCTAAGATATCTCTCAACAGGATACTCTTTCGTGTATCCTATGCCCCCAAGTACCTGCAAAGCTTCATTGGAGATTTCCACCGCTGTCTCTGTCGAGTAGAGCTTTGCTATCGCAGCTTCCTTCGTGGCCCTCAACCCCTTGTCGATCATTCTCGCTGCCTGAAGAACAAGTAGCCTAGAGGCCTCCAGCTTCACAGCCATGTCGGCTATCTTGAAGCTGACTCCCTCGAACTTGCGGATTGGCTGGTCGAACTGGACTCTTTCCGTTGAGTATTTCACAGCTGACTCATATGCAGATCTAGCGGTTCCTATCATCCCTGCGGCGACCGCTACCCTTTCACTATCTAACTCATCCATCAGAACCTTGAATCCTTCACTTTCTTTTCCAAGGAGATTTGCCGCAGGTACCTTGAGATCTTTGAATTTCAAGTGAGCCACTTTGGCACCACGCATGCCGAGCAGATCATGTTCCTTGAAGACCTCGAAGCCAGGCGTTGAGCTCTCCACTATGAAGGCGCTCATTCCTTCATGTGCATGCACAGAAGGGTTCGTAATTGCAAAAACAACCAAGAAGTCGGCTGCGCTGCCGTTTGTTATGAAGCGCTTCTCACCGTTGAGCACATAGCCGTCCCCTTTCCGAACAGCTGTGCTCTTCATGCCTGCCGTGTCCGAGCCGACAGTCGGCTCGGTTACGCAGAGCGCTCCGATCTTCTCTCCCTTGACGACCGGCCTGAGATATTTTTCCTTTTGACTGTGCGTTCCAAACCTGTTTACGGGCATAGCGTACAGGGTTACAGACGCAAGGCGGCTCATCTCCGTTGAGGCACTTACAGCAGAGAGTTCCTCCGCCACTATGATCTCATATGAAAGACCTTTTCCAGCTCCGCCATACTCTTGAGGATGAAGGACACCAAGGAACCCCAGTTGTCCCATCTTCGCAATTATCTCTCTGGGATAGAGAAGATTCGTGTCGATCTCTTCGGCGAAAGGAGCAACGTGCTCTTTCGCGAACATTTTCACATGCTGCCTGAACCGTTTCTCATCTTCTGTGAAGAAGATATCGCTCAATGTGGACCCTACCAAAGTAATCTATGACCTAAGTTGATCCCAGCAGCGCATCCTTGATAAGAGTTTTTGAGTATTGACCCTAGTTGAAGCGGGCTGTCCTATTGCGAAACATTGGTCTATAGGCAGGCCCGTAGATGATAAGCCCATCCTTTCCTTCATAGTCTAGTTTTCTTATGACGGCCTCAAGCGGCATTCCAAGTTTCAGATCGTTCATCGCACAGTCCACCAGAAGAGCCTGGCCATTCCTTACGACATCGTAGTTGGTTACCCACCTCTCCCTCAGAGATAGCTGCTTGAATGATCTCAGCCTAGCATATCTCGGCAAGGCTTTCTTCTCAGGGTTACCTTTGCAGTCATAGGAGAGGCATCTACTTCGGACAGGGTAGTACACCCTCTTACATCCGTCGCAAAGAAGAACGTCCAACGT
>CAZZFQ010000075.1:0-3549 GCA_964653695.1 uncultured Candidatus Bathyarchaeia archaeon
AGCGTTGCCACGTCGCGCCATGTTTTCTTGAATGCGCTCCACCTGTTCTCAGCGCCATATCGCTTCGGGAAGACGGTGGCGAGGCTTAGCGCTATTCCTGCGGCTCCCGAGAATACGTATCCGCCCAGCTCAAGGATCAAAGTTCCGGTTCCCAGCGCGAACGCTGCCGGTGACTGAGTGAGAACCCCGTAGTATGTTACCCCCAGTGAGAAGCCGCGAAAAAAAGTCACAAGCGATATCCCTCCACTGCCAAAAAGAGGTACAACACCGAGGAATGTAGTCGAGAAGAACGCGCCAGAACTCAGGTTCACGAGAAAAGTCAAAACGATCGCCATGAGCAGATTCCTTGACCTAAGTAGTGCCATCACACTTATGAAAGGCACCTCCGTGCTGATCATTCCGATAAGGTTGTTTCGAAGGTTGACGGCGAATGGATAAGAAGCAGCAATCGCGACGTAGCCCGCGATGAAGGAGGCCACATACAGAGCGAGCACTAATAGCAGATGCGTTCTCAAACGGGCACATGTAGATGAGATGTTTTCAGCAAGTTTCCAACGCCTACTCATCTAGGGACACCAATGATGAAAGATATGACACACAATTTAATGTTCTCGCCTGTAGCCCTGAACTCGAAGTGATTCTCTTTCGGAGCCAATAGCTAAGCTTATTTCGCGGTTTTGTTAGCTGACAGGCTCTGATGCACATTGATGACGCCTAGAAAGAGTGTCGGAGGTAGCGCCGTGAAGGCGGTGCTCGTCATAAGCCTCCTGATGAATGCTGTCTTGTTCTATTGGACGATGACGCTCGGAAGTCAAGTGAATAGCCTGGGTCGAGAGAATGTTCGGCTAGGCGAGGATCTTGGAGCAGTGAAGCAGCAGAGCGAGCTCCTACAGAACCAGCTCTCTTACTACAGGGCTCAGGCAGACTACTACTCAAGGCTTTTGCGTCCAGGATCGGCCTATACGGGGCTCATCGGAAAGTCGTCTGTGAGTATAGTCGCTGTGCAGCAAATTGAGCAAGCGCCGCTAGCCACCGCTTACAAGGGAGTAGTTATGACCGCTTTGGTTGAGTTGCGGAGCGGAGAAGGGAGACTTCTGATCAATACTCAACCCAAGGTGGGAATTGACCTTCAGACAAGCGGTAGAACTGCAGTTCTGGTCGCGCAGAACATTACAGGAGTCTCAATGATGAGTACGGATGTCATATTGACGGTGATGGCTGATTCGGATGTTGATGTGGTTGACGGGCCGAGCGCAGGTGCGGCCATAACAGTTGCCGTGATTGCAGCGATTCGGAACCAGACTGTGCGAAGGGACGTATTCATCTCAGGAACCATAAACCCTGATCAGACCATAGGCCCTGTCGGCGGCTTGAATTATAAGGCGCTTGCCGCGGCCGAGAAAGGCGCGACAATCTTTCTTGTTCCTAAGGGGCAGAGCGTTGTGACTTTATACAAGCCTATCGAGAGGCAACTGATTCCTGGCGTGACAATCGTTGTCTACGAAACTGTACGCGTCAGCTTGGAGAACCTTCTCATGGACCAAGGGTACAGAGTCACAGTAAGGGAAGTCTCAACGATTCAAGAAGTTTACCTCATCTTCGCCAAATGACATGACAAATGATCAATCATGATATCGGACGTGCTAGTTCCGCTGATTGCCGTGGGATTGGCTGAACTAGGCGACAAGACTCAACTATCCATCCTTCTCCTGTCTTCAAAGACAACAAAACATCATCATCTATTGCTGGGAGCATTTCTCGCCTTTCTGATCGTGGATGGAGTTGCAGTCTTAGTTGGTTCATGGATCACAATGATAGTTCCGGGAAGCCTTGTAAGGATATGCTCAGGAATTGTCTTCGTAGCCTTCGGAATATTGGCTTTGAGAACCGACGAGACGAAGAGAGAAAGCAAGCTATACTTCAAGAATTCATTTCTGTCAGGTTTCGCATTTGTCTTCATGATGGAATGGGGTGATAAGACTCAGATAGCTTCGGCACTATTTGCAACAAGATATGATCCTTTGATGGTTCTCTTCGGGACTGTGACGGCCCTGACCTTGGTATCGGTCATAGCGATTCACTTAGGCAAACTCATTTCGAGTAGGATTGATGATAGAACGATGACAAGGATTGCCGGAGTTGTTTTCGTGTTGGTTGGCATATCATTCTTCTTGCTTTAGAACGCATGCCGAGAAGCGATGAGACTCTGACTTCCTGAAGCAATCTTGCAAGATGCTTCACACGGCTTATACTTGGGCCGAATGAATCCTGAAAAATATGGGAAAGCCAACCGGAAAGCTATGAGAAATGTTCAGCCCTTCGGTTTTGTTCCGACGAAGAGAGCGTAACCGATACCGTCCTTCCTGACGAAATCAACGATCTCGCCAAAGGCCTTGTCATCTTTCGATATGTTAAGCGCGTTTGAAAGTATTCCAAGGCTCAACTGTCTTCTCACGTGCCTTGAGTAGTCGACTGCCTTGATTTGAACAAGCCCAGTGTCTTCCAACATGCGCTTGTATTCATCCATACTGACTGCACCACCTATGCAGCTGCAGTAGAGCCTTGGGTTATTTCGGATGGCCTCTGGCATAGGCGCCCAGTTTACCACGTCATGCATGATGATCCTTCCACCTGGCTTCAGCACTCGAACCTTCTCAGCCAGCACTCGCTCCTTGTCTGAAGTCAGACAGACCACACATTCGCTAATCACCGCGTCAAAAGTCTCATCTTCAAAGGGGAGTTCTTCTGCCTCAGCTAGCCTGAATTCCGTGATGCCATCAAGCCTCAGATTCCTCGCCTTCTCCTGCGCCCTTTCGATCCCCTCCTTCGTGAAGTCAATCCCGACAACCTTCCCGGTAGGTTTGACTTTCTCAGCTATTTCGAAAACCGTATCTCCGGTGCCGCAACCCACATCCAGAACGACCATGCCTTCCCTCGGCGAAAGTTCACTGACGAGAGCATGGTGAGCTTTCGAGAGCAAGTCCGGTTCCTCGCAACATGCATCCGTTTCACTCGACCAGCGCTTTCCATAATACTCCTTCACTGACTCTCTTAGATTAGCTGAGTCACAACACCTTTCTCTGCTCATTTGTCTGCTTCCTCTACTTACTCTCGGTAGTAGAATGGGATATAAACGTTGACTCACCCTTTCTACTAGAATGAAGTAGACTCGACGCAACTCTGGCGATCCTACAGAGTATAGAATGCCACAAAGGCTGTCACAGACACCCAAGCTACCCGCAATTCCTATCAACAAAAAGAAAAAGCATCATGAGTGACGTCCCTTTCGTTCGGTCGTCCAAGACTCGTCATCATGACCAAGGCACTGGCTGGACACGCAGTCGTGAACTCCACAGACTGTTGGAGGGCTGCTGGCACATCAGAGCGGCTGATAGGCTTGAAACCGAAGCGGGAGAAGAACCCGCTTGCCGTTTCCGTCAGCAGGTAGACTGCTGTAGCTCCATGCGTCTGGGCAAGATATAGTGCGGATCGGGTAAGCTTTTGTCCGATGCCTCGGCCACGCTGTGGCTTGTCTACGGCGACTGACCG
>CAZZFQ010000075.1:3649-6043 GCA_964653695.1 uncultured Candidatus Bathyarchaeia archaeon
AAGACGAGGTAGGAGATGGCAGTGGGAGAACGGGCAGAAGAGGCCCTCAAGGAGAGCATTCGCTCGAGCCTCAAGTCGCTAGGACTTACCTCGACCGGAGCGTCGGTTCTACTAGCCCTGATTTCCCGACCTACTGCATCCGCCGCAGCTATATGCAGCGAATCGGGCGTTCCAGACTCCAAAGTCTACTATGCGTTGGAAGAGCTTCAGTCAAAGGGAATGATCACAGTCCAGTATGGGACACCGAATCTATACAAGGCACTCAGCCCGAAAGAGGCATTGGCCAGTCTGAAGAAAAGGATCGCAGACGAGCATATGGAAAAGATGCAGAGAGTGGACGATCTTGCTGAGAAGCTTGAGGCCGTTCACTCCCGAGCGCGGGGAGCGGACGAGGTGGAACTTGCCTACATCATCAAGGGCACAACGAATGTTCTAAGAAAGATGACTGAACTCATAGCCGGCGCCAGGAAGGAAATAACTGCCCTCATCTCTGACCGAAAGATCCTACAAGAGATCAAGGATTCCCTCCATAGAGCTGGAGGGCGCGGGGTGGAAGTCAGCCTGGCGATTCCGTCGACACTGATAAAGAAGGCAGGGATTAGGGGAATCGGTCAGCTGAAAAGACTACACTGCGAATGTTGCATTCTTGTCACTGACCGCAGAACCCTCTTAGCTGTTTCGAGCTGGAGGTCCAGCGATATGCACGCAATGATGACGCAAGATAGGAGCCTCATAACAATGACTCTTCAGAACTTCACAAATCCACGTTGCTGCACCGGAACGTAGTCTTGAAGCATAATCTCTAGCTAGATCAGCTTTCACTTTCAGAATTCCCTGATCGTTGCTTCTATCTCAAAGTAATGCTCTCGCTCTCGATCTTTCTCCTAAGCGCCTTCAGCGAAGCCAAGCGGTTGATAGTCGTCTGATGAATGTTCTCTAGCGTTTCCTTCTCTGTATCTCCGCGGGACATGCACGCGGGCGACTCTGGAAAGTGATGGAAGAGCAGATATATCCTGAGACAGCATACTTGACTGGTTGAGGTTTTCGTTTGGCCAAGGTTTGGTTAAGACATTGGCCTGAGGGTGTTCCTCAAAATATAACCTACCCGGAAATCCCTCTTGCTGAAATCTTGGCTGCTACTGCGAAGAAGTACCCGAGTAACACGGCGATTGTATTCTTTGGGAAGAGGATAACGTACCGAGAGCTTGACGATCTATGCGACCGGTTCGCCTCAACTCTTGTGAGCTTAGGCGTCAAGAAGGGCGACAGGGTAGCCCTGTTTCTACCGAATGTGCCGCAGTTTCCGATCTGCTACTATGGCGCGTTACGTAGTGGAGCTATCGTTGTGCCTTGCAGTCCTCTCTACAAGGAGCGTGAGCTTGAGTTTCAGTTGAACGATTCTGGAGCTGAAACTATCGTTGCGCTCGACATACTCTATGAGCATCTCGCGCCCATCCGCCAGAAGACCAAGCTTCGGAACGTGATCACCACAACAATCCTGGACTATTTCCCAGCATCCCTCGGGGCCTTGGCCAAGCTGACAGGCAAGGTGAAGACCGTTTCATGTCCCGGCACAATGTCGCTCAAGGAGCTTCTCATGAAGCATAGTGAAGCCCCGCCGAAGGTTTCGATCGACTGCAAGACCGACACAGCGCTTTTCCAGTACACTGGAGGGACCACGGGTGTTCCGAAGGGCGCCATGCTCACGCATCAGAACCTTGTTGTGAACGCTGTTCAGGTTGGATCTTGGCTTCCGACGCTTCGTGAGGGAGGCGAAGTGATGCTTGCCGTGTTGCCGTACTTTCATATCTTTGGCATGACGGTTGCGATGAACATGCCTGTTTTGAAGGCTGCGAGCATGGTGCTTCAGCCCAGGTTCGAAGTGCTGGAGGTTTTGAAGGCGATCCAGAAGTATGGTGTGACACTGTTTCCTGGCGTGCCGACCATGTATGTCGCTCTCATTAATCATCCGGAAACTGGCAAGTTCAAGCTTGGGACCGTTCGGTTTTGCATATCTGGAGCTGCGGCCCTTCCAGTTGAGGTCATGCGAAGATTCGAGGCTATCACTGGCGGGAGGCTTGTCGAAGGGTATGGGTTGACAGAAACGAGCCCAGTCACTCACTGCAACCCGCTTGACAGGCCTGAAAATGTTCGTCCAGGCTCAATTGGGATTCCGTTTCCTGACACCGAAGCAAAGATCGTTGACATAGAGACTGGAGAGAAGGATCTGCCCGCAAATGAGGTGGGAGAACTTGCTATTCGAGGACCACAGGTGATGGCATCCTATTGGAATAACCCTGATGAGACGAACTATGTCCTCAGGGCCGGATGGCTCTACACAGGAGACATAGCGAAAGTGGACGAGGACGGGTACTTCTACATCGTCGACCGGAA
>CAZZFQ010000076.1:0-5942 GCA_964653695.1 uncultured Candidatus Bathyarchaeia archaeon
TCGAGAAGGTCAAGGGCGATCCTGTCGCTTTCGCCAAGACGTTTCTAAGCTTCACGGCTCTCCCATACCAGGAGAAAGTTCTCGCGGACACAGGCAAACGGATCGCCGTGCGAATGAGCCGTCAGGCTGGAAAGACAACGACGATCGCGGTTCGGGCGATCTGGTATGCCTCCACGCATCCTCGAACCCTCTCTTTGATTGTGGCTCCCTCGCTACGGCAAAGTATGATCGTGATGGACCGGATTCAAGGCTTCCTGTACGGGATGAAGCCCCAGGACCGCCGAGCCATCGTCAACAAGATACAGCGAACCGTAGTGTGGTTCCATAACGGCAGCCAAATGGTTGCGTTGCCATGTTCACCGAACTTGCTGAGAGGCTACACGGCTCACCAAGTCCTCGCAGATGAAGCCGCGTTCTTCCGCGATGATGAGATCATCTTCTACAACGTGCTCTACCCGATGCTTGCGACCACGAACGGCACCCTGATCGCCTCTTCCACGCCTTGGGCCACGAAATCCGTCTTCTACCAGATGTGCAAGGATCCGAAGCTAGCAAACGTATGGTCCCGCCACCACGTCACTTGGAGAGATGTTGTTGCCTCTGGCCTGATGACGCAGGACTTTGTTGATGAGATGCGCACTGTGACCCCGCCAGAACGCTTCATTCGAGAGTTCGAGGCAGAGTTCAGCGAAGACGTTGACGCCTACCTGCCTCGCGAGCTGATCGCATCCTGCATCTGGACCGACTCATGGCACGATCTCAATCCTCGCCAGATCTACTACCCGTTCGAGTCTGCACCTAAGGGACTGTTCAGCGTTGGCATCGACCTAGGCGAGATCCACGACTATTCCGTTCTCTCAGTTGTCGAGAGATGGAACAGGAAGATTGGACTGGTCCACTGCCACCAATTCCCACTGAAGACACCATACGCCACAGTCATTGGCTACACGAAGGCGCTCTGCGACCGCTTCCAGTCGATTGAGAAGATCCTTGTTGATGCGACTCGAGAGAGCTACGTCGTCAAAGATATGCAGGCTGCCGGAGTCGCTCAGGTCTCGCCCGTAACCCTCAGCATGCAGTCGAAGCAGGAAATCGCCAAGTACCTGAAAGAGCAGATGCAACTCAGAACCTTTGCATTGCCGTATGATCCCGAAGTCATCGCTGAATTGAACCTAGAGAAGTTTGAGCTCACGAAGGACGGAAACATCAAGTTCTACCATGACGAAGGGACCCACGACGACAGGTTCTGGTCAATAGCACTGGCTGTCTACGCAGCCCGTGAGAGTGAAACGCCAGTCCTGATCCCAATAAGGAAGAGGTAAGAGGGTTTTTTCCACGGAAAGCCTTGTTGAACTAATGTAAGACAGCCAAGGCCTCATCTTCTGTGTGATAGCAGATCGTTATGCCTTCGCCGTTAAGGGCTAGAAGACAGATCTGGGCTGGAGGGAGCTTGACACTTGTCTTCGCTCTCGCGCAAAATACTGATAATACTTCTGTCTTCTATAAATCGTATCTTCGAAAAATAGTCGGTCGATACTCCCATGTCCGCTATCGAATATGGACTGAGCGAGATGTCAGCGAACTCAGGTCTCTAGCGAAGCAACAATAGCTCATTCGAACCGAATGTAGATTAGAAAGAAATTCAACAAGCCCGGTCGAAACTCTTGACCATTATGCCGAAGTTCGACGGCCGCTACCCGTCCTACTCGGCAGGCTAAAATCGGTTCGTTCTCTTCTCGCATCTTCTCTGACTCCTAGAAACGCCTCCATCACTAGTTGTTTGCCTTCTCTTTTCCCATGATTCGTTGATGCCTCCGGAGCACGACACTCCGCAAGAGTCCGTCATACTCCGTCTTGTCTGAACGAGCTGTGCGGACACAACCTTATCTACGGTTTCTCCTGCTTCTCTCCTGATTGGCTTGAAGACTCCGACTCTGAAAGTCTGATTCTTCGACGAATGGTATAACCCTCTGTTGGTGCTAGCGCTATGGCCGTTTTGGATCTGTTCCGTGGGATCTGTAGGCCGAAAATAAGTAGGTTTCCTCCACTAGTGATGTGCCTGCTATTCCTTGCACTTTTGTCGATGTCGTCGGCTGCTCAGGGAGGCTTGTGGGTCGTGAAAGCCTCCACCCCAAACACTGGAGGTTTTGGAGAAGCTGTTGCGGGGGCTGGTGACTACATCTATGTAATTCGAGGGTATAGCACAGGTGTCTGCCAGTTTTGGAAATACAGCCCTGCGGGTAACAGTTGGACAACGCTCTTGGAGTGGAGTCCAGACTCTCCTGTTCCAAGGCCGAAGAGCGGCACCTCTTTAGCTTGGGATCATGGCAACTACATCTACGCTCTTTTAGGCTCTGCGTATGCGGATTCTGATCGAAGATATTTCCACCGTTATAGTATAACCAGCAACAGCTGGGAAGGATTAACCAGTACCCCTCACGCTCAAGGTGCCGGTGATGCCCTAGCTTGGTCAGGATACGATAGTTCCTTCTACGCGATGATCGGCAGCAATGTGCATGGTACGGGCCTTGCGCAATACTCTCCTAGCGCCAACACATGGCAAATGTTGCCATTCAACCCAACATGGAGTGTTACGGACGACGGCGCGTCCTTGGTCTGGACAGGTGGAGAATACTTGTATGCTCTTCGAGGGGAGTGGGAGGAAACTACACCTCACAACGATTTTGCCAGGTACCATATCCCAACAAGAACGTGGGAGACGAAGGCTGCGATACCTGTTGGCAACGGCGTAGGGGATGGAGCTTCGCTGCTCTGGGTTGGAGAATACCCCGATTACATTTTTGCTTTAGGAGGAAATGATGTTCTTGAAAACCCGGGATACGGCTTCTATCGTTACAGCATATCAAGCGACAGTTGGACATCGTTAGAGCAGATTCCCTATCCGGTAGGATACTACGTGGGTAGTAGGCTTGGGTTTGCTGGCGGGCAGGTCTACTACTGGCAGGGTGCACCATCAACGTGGAGCGGCGGCGGAACGAAGTTCTGTATGTTCCAGTTTTCGACTACCCTGACTACGACCATCACAACGACTATCACGACTACCACTACCACAACTTCCTCAACACTGACTAGCCATATTTCTACAAGCATTTTCGCATCTCAGCGATCTACAACAACGACAACAGTTACAACCACTATGCCCACGTACACTCAGACAACCACGAGCACTCTATTCTCAGGGTCGATCTCAACGACCTATACCATGACTACGACTCTCTTCTCAACCTCAACCATACTTTCGACGACCATATTGGGCACATCTGGGACATCGACCTCTGCCACTACAGAACTCTCCAAAACCGGTACGACTACCCTCTCTGAGACCATCACCTCGATTACGACTTCAGGAAACACAGTCTATGTGAACATCACGGTTCGACACACATTCATTGAGCAGTTTCTGGAGAAGATCGTGTCTACAGTTCTCCAGTGGTTCAGCGAGTTAAGCCGAATCTTTCAAAACCTCTTCGTCACCGCAACAGTCAAGGAGACCGTTGTCAAAATTGAACTGCTATCAGCCGACAGGGGAACATGTCGGATTGAGTTGAATGCTTCTCCTAAACCCGGCTACGTGGGTAAGCCCGTAAACATCTCGGGCGTCATGTACGGCTCCTGGCATTGCGTCAGGGACGGCATGGTCGTAGGGAAGCCGGTTACAATAACGGCAGATTGGGGATTCAGCACTATTGCTGTGACAGACTATTACGGTAGATTCTCCGTCACAACAAACTGCCCATCGACAGCAGGCACATACCCGATTACCGCAACCTTCTATGAAGACCAAGATCTCCGAGGAAACTCAACATCAATACTATACGTGGTTACTTCGAAGATCCCGACCTCAATAACGATAAGCTATATCGCGAACAGGGAGTTCGGAGGCTATCTGAGACGTGCGGACACAGGTGCATATCTGGCGTACAGGCCGGTGAAGTTGACGGTTACTTACCTTTCTGGAACGACTTGGCGGACAGATACTTTCGACCTGCAGACAAGGCAAGATGGCTACTACAGCCTAGAATTCCTGTTCTACTGGAATCAGGCGACAATTGTCTTCGAGGGAGACGAAACATACGCATCAAGCCAAGCCACAATCACACGGTAGATGGCTTCGCCAGTCGCATCGAGTCCGAACAACAGCGACCTAAAATCCCTTGATTATGTCACTGGTTCAAACGGGTAGAAGCTGGCATTCTTCATTTCCTCTGCAAATGCCAAGACGCCGAGGCTCTTGGCCTTCAGTGCGGAAATAAGGTTTGTGATCAAATGTGAGCTGGATATTTTCAGCGAGCTCTCCCGGTCTGCGAAAGGTCCTATACGCGCTATATTCTCTTTCGTTCGATCAAGGTTCTCGGGGGCGAAATATGTGGATTCAAAATCTGTGACCTCGCATCTCATCATAGGTGAAACAATGTTTCCTCTACTGAAGGCATACATCGCGTTGAGGTCGGTCCTAGAGACTGAGCGAGAACGATGAGGAATCGCAATGGTGGTTGCGCCTTCAGGCAAACGAATAGACATCACAGCGTTTCGAAAATGTCTGAAATGCGGAATCTCAACCGAACATGTTTGCTATGACTTACGATACGAGAAACCTGATCCTGGCAACGAATCGTATCTGAAGCACATGTTCTGGGCTTGTGAAAGATGCGGCGAATCGTTTGTGGATTTCAACGACTAGGGTTCATTTTCTCATATACGCTTTTCCATGAAGCCAAGGACTATGTTTTTCTTGTTAGGGGGCGATACCTACGGGCCCTCAGCAGAATGTGAATCAAAGAGGCCAGATTTCGTCATTCGGCTGGAGGAGATCTGTCTGTCTGCAGGCTTGAAGATCACAACCTTCAATATTGAATGGATGAACGACCTATTCTATCCGAACGAGCCTCGCTTCAAAGCATCGCATAAGAAGGGCCGACGTACAGGTCCATCCATCACGAATATTCCGGCGCTATGCTCAAGGGTTCAGGGCACTATTCACCAGGTGAACCCTGATATTTTGGGTGTCGTCGAAGGACCGAAACTACAATCTCAGATGGAGAAGTTCGTTCAAGAGTATCTCAGTGATCAATCGGGAGACCCGCTTTACTCGGTTGTTGCAAGTGAAAGCGAAAGAGATCAACGACCATATCTTCTGGTGAAACAAGACACAGGAATCTCTGTCAGAACCCTACACGACGAACAACGTTATAGGAACATGGTCAAGAGTTGGAAGTTCTATCCTTGGGGAAAGTTCAAGGCAGAAGAAGCCGAACCGCACCAGTTCCACCGAAAACCCTTGGTTGCCGAGGTTCAGTACGAAGGGCGAAAGCTCACGGTTATGCTGCTCCACACCAAATCGAAGTTCATCGAAGCAAAACCAACCGATTGGAAGCGCTATGTAGAGGAAGCGATTCTCGCACGACAGAAGATAACTTCAGAGATCAAGAAGGTCAGGGATTACTTGGATGATGCGTTGATGGAAGAGATCACGAGGTCAATCATCGTGATGGGCGACCTTAACGACGGACCAGGAAGAGACCTATTCGAAGAGCAGTTCATGCTTCAAAACCTTGTCGATGTGATACAAGGAACATTACTCGACCCGGAGTTCAACATCCACCACGTCCTAGAAAGCCTACGAATAGGAGCCTACACAGTCGAGTTCGAAGATCCCATAGATCAACAGAAGAAGCGAATACTGCTCGACCACATTCTCCTCTCGCCAGAGATGCTTACTGGCAACGCAGATTTTCAATATCGCAAGAATTCAGGAAGAGTGGAGCATGAAGCATGGGAAAAGCATCTCGGAACCAGCCCAGATGCCCTGCGCGACGATAGGCCAAGCGACCATCGGCCAGTTTCATGTGAAATAGCCTGATAACAGTGGACATGGATAGGGTACAGAGAGAGTTCTTCCAGAAGAAATCTTGACATAGCTA
>CAZZFQ010000077.1:0-3823 GCA_964653695.1 uncultured Candidatus Bathyarchaeia archaeon
ACTGCTGAAGAAACGAAGGTGGGCTAGCGCTGAGGGCCGGGATTGACGTAGGTGGAACTTTCACGGATGTCGTTGCAATTGACGATCGATCTGGGGCAGTTGTAAACCTCAAGTTTCCATCAACCACGATGAATCCAGCTGAAGGAGTCTTGAATGCATTCTCTAAGCTTGCCAAGAAGGATGTCACGCTGGTCACTCACGCCACAACGATAGCAACCAATGCATTGCTTGGACAATCTGACCTGACTTTGCCCAAAGCAGCTCTTGTAACTACCTACGGTTTCAAAGACATAGTGGAAATTGGAAGACAGAGAAGAGCTGAACTCTACAATCTCTTCTTCCAGAAGCCGCGGCAACTGATCCCACGCAGATACAGGTTCGAGGTAAGAGAGAGAATTGATGCTTATGGGAACATTTTGACTCCGCTTGATGCCGACGACGTGAAGACAGTCTCGGACAAGGTTAGAAGCGAAGGCATTGAGGCGATAGCTGTATGCTTCTTGAACTCGTACATTAATCCGACCCACGAACTCAAAGTGAAGGAGAAAATAGAGTCAGCGTCGCCTAACACATACGTTTGCTGCTCCTCGCAAGCTGCAAGAGAATATCGTGAGTATGAACGATTCAGCACCGCTGTCGTCAATGTCATGCTGATGCCGATCGTGAGCAAGTATATGGAAAATCTCGCAAATGGTCTGAACAGAATGGGAATATCTTCGCCGGTGCTAATCATGCAGTCGAGCGGCGGCATGGCATCAACAAGCTACGTGTCTACAAAGCCCGCAAGCATCATCGAATCAGGTCCCGCAGCAGGAGTCGTTGCCTCAGCCTTCTACTCTCAGGTCCTTGGAATTGACAATGTGATAAGCTTTGACATGGGCGGGACGACAGCCAAGGCAGGCGCCATCAGAACAGGAGTTGTAGAGGTAACTTCAGAGTATGAAGTGGGTGGCGGAGTGCACAAGGGAAGAATCACGAAAGGAAGCGGCTATCCTGTAAGAGGGTCATTCGTCGACTTGGCTGAATGCAGCGCAGGAGGAGGCACAATTGCCTGGGTCGATGAAGGTGGAGCATTAAGGGTCGGACCTTTGAGTGCCGGGGCTTCCCCAGGGCCAGCTTGCTACGGTACCGGCGGAGCGAACCCCACCGTGACAGACGCCAATCTTCTCTTGGGACGATTGAACCAGAGATACCTACTAAACGGCGAAAAACCCATACATGTCGATCTCGCAAAGCGCGCCCTAGAAGAGAAGATATGCAGAATCCTCGGAATGTCCGTCGTTGACGCCGCGTCGGGAATCGTGAAGATAGTCAACTCGGAAATGGCTAAGATAATATCTATGGTCTCTATCGAGAGAGGCTATGATCCTGTAGATTTTTCGATCATGGCCTTTGGCGGGGCCGGCCCGATGCATGTCTGTGCGCTCGCCGAGGACATAGGAATAAGCAAGGTAGTTGTCCCACCCAATCCTGGACTCTTCTCGGCGTTTGGTCTTCTCGTTTCGGACTTGAAATACGAGACCACTAGAGCGGTGATGGCCGGGGTGAAAAGCATTCGGGAAGACTTGGAAATGACTCTCGCCGATATGGAAGGAGACCTACTGAAGACCATGAGCTTCTTCAAAGGAAACATCGCCGTGGACAGATACTTGGACATGAGGTATGTTGGCCAATCATACGAACTACTCATGCCAATTGGCAGACCCGCCAATGACAGTGCTCTGAAAGATGTAGCGAAGAGGTTTCATGAGAGGCACAGAGAGGTGTACGGCTACTCTGCAGAGGACGCTGATGTTGAAGTCGTGAACGCCAGAGTCATCGCTGTTGGAGCTGTGGAGAAGCCCAAACTGAAGCCGGCCGCCAAAGGCGGTGCAAACCCTCCAGAAGAGAGCATCATTGAGGAGAGGAAAGTATTCTTTGAAGAGGCAGGCGGATTTGTCGAATGCCCAGTTTTCAGAAGAGAGAAACTGAAAGCCGGCAATACTATTCGTGGGCCAGCAATCATTGAGCAGTACGATTCAACCACTGCCGTCTACCCTCGATGGGCCGCTGAGATAGACGATTACGCCAATATCGTTCTCAGAAGGTGAGCTCTCTGATCGATGTGGTGACGGTTGAAGTCGTAAAAGGAGCCCTGGTATATGCGGCCGAGGAAATGGGTATTTCACTGAGAAATTCGGCCTACTCTCCAAACATCAAGGAGAGAGCAGATCACTCGTGCGCGATCTTTACCCCAGACCTGAGACTCTTGGCCCAAGCTGAACATATCCCAGCCCACCTCGGCTCGCTACCCTACGGAGTCAAGAGAGGAGTACAGAGCTACGAAGGCGTCATTGAAGAAGGAGACATACTACTGTACAATGATCCCTACATAAGCGGAACACATCTTCCGGATATAACGCTGGTCGCCCCCGTGTTCCATGACGGAAAACTGGTCGCGTATGTCGCGAACAAGGCTCACCACTCCGATGTTGGGGGCAAGACGCCTGCCAGCATGCCTGGAGACGCGACTGAACTTTTTCAGGAAGGATTAATCCTACCGCCAACGAAATTCGTTAGGAACGGCCAGATCGACCAACAAGTCCTCAACATAATACTTGCCAACGTACGAGAACCCGGCGTAAGAGTTGGCGATTTGAGAGCTCAAGTCGCAGCAAGCATGCTCGGGATACGCAGAGTGAAACAGATATGCCTGCGACACGGCGCTGGACGATACTCAGAAGCTTCAGAGAGAATTATCGAATACTCCTGCAGAAGGCTGAGAAGCGAGATCCAGAAGATGCCCGAAGGAATCTATGAAGCCGAAGACTGGATAGAAGACATAGGCTCGATGGATCAGCCTGCAAGAATACATGTCAAGGTCACTATTGAAAGCGACAGGATAGCCTTTGACTACACGGGCACAAGTAAACAAGTTGAAGGTCCTGTAAATGCTGCGTACGGTGTCGCAATAGCAGGAGTGTACTACACCTTACTTTGCGTCACGGACCCTGACATATCTATGAACGAAGGATGCTTTGAACCCGTTTCGATAGAAATCCCTGCCGGGACTATTCTCAACCCTATGAAGCCTGCGCCGGTAAGCGCAGGGAACACTGAAACCTCGCAGAGAAACGTTGACGTACTATTGAGAGCTCTCGCCGGACCTATGCCGCACAAGGTATGCGCAGCATGCACCGGATCGATGAACAACGTGACACTGGGAGGAGTCAGCGACAAAGGCGAAACCTGGTCAGTCTACGAGACTATTGCCGGTGGCTACGGCGGCAGACATGGCCTAGATGGGGTCGATGCCATTCACACCCACATGACAAACACAATGAATACACCGATAGAATCGATGGAGAGGAACTATCCAATACTCTTCGAAAGATATGCTGTTAGAAGCGGAGGATGTGGATCCGGCAAGTGGAGGGGAGGGTGTGGAGTTGAAAGGGCTTGGAGACTCCTGGCCCCTTCTGCAATTCTGTCAGTAATATCAGAGAGGTTCAAGATAGCTCCATGGGGCCTATCAGGTGGAGGAGACGGGACGACTGGAGAAGCACTAATCATCAAGGCTAGCGGAGAAGAAGTTAGGCTCCGGTCGAAGCAGACTAGCAGAATCGAGAAAGGGGACACCTTCATAATAAGGACTGCAGGAGGAGGCGGCTACGGAAACCCAATGCAAAGGAATTCCTCCTCGGTGCTTGAGGACGTCAAGAACGGCTATGTCTCGTCAGACCAAGCACTTCAAGAATACGGGGTCGTCATTGCGGGTGAACATGTTGATCTCAAAAAGACAGGTCAACTAAGAGCACAGAGCAAGAGTGAATCGCTCCATTGA
>CAZZFQ010000077.1:3923-5700 GCA_964653695.1 uncultured Candidatus Bathyarchaeia archaeon
GGCAGGCGGGACTGTTTATGCAGGAGTACCTTTACGAATCAATTGATGATGTCTTTAGACGTTTGCGTAGTTCTCCCCAGGGCCTCAGTTCGGACGAAGCGAATAGACGGCTCGAAAGATATGGTAGAAACATCATAGCCAAACGTAGAGGCAGGTCGCCTGCTCGAAAGCTCGCTGGGCAGATCCTAGAACCGTTCAGCTTGCTGCTACTAACGGCCAGCATATTGGCCGCTGCTGCCGACATGCTCTCTCTTTCTCTCACCATTATCGCTGTTGTGCTCGTCAATGCGCTTCTAGGGTTTGTGCAGGAATGGCGCGCCGAAAAGGCAGTAGAGGCACTGAGACGCTGGGTTCCACAATACGCGAAGGCAATGAGAGACCGAGAGATGAGGAAGATTCCTGTAGAGGATGTTGTTCCTGGGGATGTGGTGCTTCTTGAGGAAGGTGACCGCGTCCCTGCAGACGCTAGGATTTTCGAAGCGTATGAGCTATGGACGAACAATGTCCCGCTCACAGGTGAGTCTCAACCGCAACCCAGAAGCATAGAACCTCCGCCCCGGGGTGCCCGATCAGAGCTCGAATTGTCCAACCTCGTTTTCATGAGTACAAGCGTAGCGCGGGGAATAGGAAAGGCCTTGGTGACAAGAACGGGGATGGATACAAGATTCGGCAGAATCGCAGGACTAACCCAAGAGATAGAACCTCCTCCCAGTCCACTCCAACTAGAGATAGCTCATCTAGCGAGGCTCGACCTAATCGCAACGATCGCGGTGGGAGCGTTTTTCTTTGCCTTGGGTTCCCTTTTCCTGAGCCTTTCGTTTCACGAAGCTATCCTGTTCATGATCGGGGTCATGGTCGCATGCGTGCCTGAAGGGCTTCAGGTCACCGTGTCAACCTCGCTCGCCCTCAGCGTCCTGAGAATGTCTAGGCATCAAGTCCTAGTCAAACGTCTCTCTGCCGTCCAAACGCTTGGAAGCACGACCGTCATCTGCACGGACAAGACGGGTACGATTACAAAGGGAGAGATGACCGCGAAAAGGATCTGGATGCCAGGGCTTCAGGTCGAGGTTTCCGGGATAGGGTACGAGCCAATGGGAGAGCTCACCTCTAACGGCAGGGTGCTGGAAGAAGCGGAGAATAAGAGGCTTGACAAGTTAGTTGAGGCAGGTGCGCTCTGTAACAACTCAAAGATTGCTCCTCCATCAGATGAGAGAGAAGTTTGGAGTACGATCGGAGATCCAACGGATGGAGCTCTACTCGTCCTGGCTCTGAAGAAAGACATCAATATTGCCCAGTTGGAGGCCGCAAGACCAAGACTGTCGCTATTGCCTTTCGACTCGAACCGGAAGAGGATGTCAACCATTCACCAGACCGACACTGGGACAATAGCATACGTGAAAGGCGCTCCTAGGAGCATACTATCTGCATGCAACTCCCTCGAGAATGCTCACGGAATAAAAAACATGTCTCCAGAAGACCTGTCAGAGATCGGCAACAGAATACGCGAGCTAGGAGATCAAGGACTGCGCGTAATCGCAATCGCATACAGAGAACTGGAGAGGCCCATCTCAGTTCTCAGTTCAGAGGAAGTGGAGAGACAACTGGTCTTTCTGGGCCTTGTGGGTTTGCAGGACCCGCCGCGACCAGAGGTGCGCGAGGCGGTCAACATGGCGAAACGGGCAGGCATACGAATCATAATGTTAACTGGAGACTACGGGCCAACCGCGAAATCTGTCGCCCTCCAAGTTGGAATTGTCGAATCAGAAGACAGCCAGGT
>CAZZFQ010000078.1:0-5528 GCA_964653695.1 uncultured Candidatus Bathyarchaeia archaeon
AACACTTTCTGGCGAGAGGTGTTGATGGGAGGCAGCACGTACACGTCAAGTGCTGGCAGGGCTCCGGATCCTCTGTTGATTACCGTCTGAGTGAATGTGACTCTGACATAGACAGGGTTCCTTAATGTGTATTGGGCTTGAGCAAGCGATGTCGTGGCTAACCATCCAAAGACAACCAAGATGACTAGGGAAGTCGTTAGAAGCGGGGTGCTTCGCATATCGTCCTGACGCACTCCTCGAAGCTAGTTCGATGTCTCATCTAGCCTTTCTTGACTGAATATCCGTATGTTCCGATCTGCTTTGCCAAGTTCCAGTATCCGGGTGCTGCATAGATGACTGGCTTCGCCTTAGTGTAGTCTACCTTGCCCTGTGCGTCAACGATCGAGTCATCGGCCTGTACCGCGACGACTTCTCCGATGAAAAGGTCATGGGAGCCAAGACGAACGGATTGGCGCACTATGCACTCGAAGCTGGCTGGGCACTCTTTGACAAGTGGCGCCTTCACCATTGAAGCTGGTTGAGGCGTCAGCCCTGTTTCTTTAAACTTGTCAATGGTTTTTCCAGAAGTGTTCCCGCAGAAATCTACTTGGCGGATGATGCTTTCCGTGGGAACGTTCACGACGAACTCGCCGCTCTCCTTGATCATTTGGTATGAGTGTCTGCTTGGACGAACTGCGACTGCGAGCATTGGTGGCTCTGCGCAGACCTTCGATACCCATGCCAATGTGATCAGGTTTCTATTTCCCTTCTTGTCTGCGCATGAGATCAGCATAACGGGTAATGGGAACAAGGGATCTGAAGTCTTTCCAAGGATCTTTGCCATAGGGCCAGCCACGCTAAAGGCTCATCCAACCCATCAGAGGCGGCTCGATGCCCATCTGCCAGAGAAGGCCGATCAGCTCGCCGCGGTGATGGACCTCTTCCTCAAAAACGTGGATCAATATGTCCTCCGCGGTGGGCTCAACATCTTTCCCTTCATCATTCCTCACGCTGAACTTCTTCTCCAACCCGGATTGAGACAGGCCGTCGAGATACGTCTGCATCCGGTCTTCAACTCCCTGCATGTATCCCCGAATATCCTCAATGTTGGTGTATTCGTCGAAGCCTCGGCGTTTGGTCTTTTGCTTGTTTTCCAAAACGTCTAGCCAATGTTCGGTTGCGCCGAGGGTATGTATGAATATGTTCCTGAGGGAGTGCCAGCTGGCTTCTCTGTTCTTTGTCAGCTCCTCCCAAGGAAGACGGGCCAGAGTATCGAAGTACCGGTGCCTGATCTCGCGATTGTATTCGAGAAGACGTTTTATCTCTACCATCATTCTCGCCTGTCAGTTGTATTGATTATCGGTTGCCGCAGCTGATGGAGCATTTAAGCCTTTTACTGTCTAGAGACATTGCGTTTTCATGAAACCTCTTGGTCTATTACGTTTACGTTTGACTCGGTTGCGGCTGAGTAGGAGGCACCGAGTCTACGGTTTTTAGGGAATCATGCTCCTTCAACAATTATCATTGTTGCGAGTGAAATGAAAGAAGCGAAGGATTCTGTGGAGGTGAAACTGTTGAATGGAAAAATCGCTGGTGTGATTGTCGGCGCGATTCTGGTAGCTGCTCTGTTCGGCATAGCACACTGGTGGAGGATGGGCGCAGGCCAAAAGCGCTCTTATGGGCAGGCTGTCCAGAAGAACAAATGAGTTGGTGCAACCTTCAGATCCGGTAGAAACAGGCTACCTTGTCTAAGCTCCCTCCACGACACCCTGTCACCGGTAAGACGGTTTAGGTCGCCTCTTGCCTGAGTTGCCTTAGATACTTCTTCTGGAGCTTGACTACGACAGTGTAGAGCGGATCCACTATCTGAGCGATCCTTGCCGTTGCGGTCAGGCTCAACAGCATGTATGCGTCGTATTGGTTGACGCCGTAGTCTACCTCAAGCCATCTTATCATCTCTCGGAAGGCCAATCGGGCCGCGTCTTCCAGAGGTTTGGCGCTACAGACAGTCATGATTTCGTCAGGTGACTCGATGCGCGGCCATTCTATCTTCCGACCCTTCTCAAGATCGAACTTGACAGTCACGACAGCTGGAACCTCGACTGCGGTTCCACATATCTCACCGTCGCCTTGCACTGCATGAACATCTCCCAAACTGAAGAGGGCACCCTTGGCTGCGACTGGAAGCTTGAGCGTGTTTCCTTTACAGACATCGGGGACATCCATGTTGCCACCGTGCCTTCCTGGTGTGGTGGTAGGGATGGACTCTGATGCGGGTGCGACGCCGATCGTTCCGACGAATGGGTGAACGTCGATTCTGAGGGGTCTGTTATCGCCTAACCTGAAAGTGATCTTGCCATCCTGAATTTCGGAAAACCTTGTTAGCGCCGGGGTCTCCGTAAGCCATCCCTCAAGCGCGCCGAACCCCGGAACAGTAGCGGTCGCACCAAGACGGGGCAACTCAAATTCTACAATCTCCACTAGCAGAGTATCGCCTGGTTCGGCTCCTTCAATGCAGATCGGCCCCGTAGCTGCATTGTGAAATATCTCCACACCCTCTCTTAACACTTCAGACAAGTCCTTGTGCGGCCGAACGACATCGCCAAAGCAGTCGAACGTTTCAATCTGAACCGTTTCGTTAGGTCTTACAGTAGCGATTGGCTTGTTGAGAGGGCTGAGTGTGCAATCTGTGGTGGCGGAAAGATTCGCATATTGTTTCTTGCTGATTCTCCTCATCCTAAACTCCCACCGACTAGCTTATTGGCTCTTACCTATTTTCTCCGCCTCATTGGGCTACCTATGTGAATCCGAATGACTTTTTCAAACGTTCTGTACCTGTCTGTTCGGCCATAACTGCGACGCTTGACTAGGCGTCTTTTCATATGGAAGTAGAAGCGTAGACCACACCCGGTCCACCACATAACGGGCTTACATCACAATGCTAGAAACTTGGCAAGGGCCACTCTCAGTTCCCTGCCTTCATCTAGGACTAGGAATCCGACAACTTCATTCGACACTTTTTTGCACATGACAAGCCAAGAAACACCTCGATTGCCAGTTGATAGCAAGGCAATTATGGCAGTCTCCACACACGCTATACGGTCGACAACATTGGCTAAGTTGGCAGTCACTTTCAAGGGCACTCTCTATGACGTAACCGTGACCGGGGACAGCATTCTGGAGATTGAGAAGGAATATGAGAAGGTCAAGAAACACCTAGGTAAAATGACTTCCAGAGCTGCCCATTTGAAGCGAGAAAAAGAAAAGATCCCCAAGGCCTCTACTGGTCTCCTGAACCAGAGACTAATGGAACTAGTGGAAGAGGACTTCTTCACCATTCCTAAGACCATGTCTGAGGCCCGTGCCGAACTAAGAAACAGAGGATATCATTACAGTCATGCCGCGGTCGGAATGGCCCTGCTGGGCTCTGTGAGGAGACGTGTATTACGAAGAATCTTTGAAACAAAAGATGATAAGAAGCAGTACCTCTACACGAATCCGTAGACTCCTTTTGCGTGATTGCGGTTGTCGCAACTGCAGAATGCACATGGTGATCTAGAGTGCCTCGGGAAAATTGCAAAAGAATTGAGACAGAGGCACCTGCAGATCTTTCACGTTAGAGCTGAGAAAAAGCAAGAAACCTTCAAAGACCGACTCCTTTTACTGAAGTCCAATATGATGCAACTTAGGCAGAAGCTACGATCCTTGCCTGGAAGGTATCGAGAAAGGCCAATCGAGCTAATAGATGAAATCTGTATTGAGCTCGACGGGCTTCACGCCAATCTGAATGCTATGCAAATAGAGGTCTTAAAGGAGCGTGTTGATCTTCTGAAGCGAATGGTAGCTTCACTCCAAGGATTTCTACCGACGACTCTATTGGAGCTCGACATGAATGAGAACGAAATCCTTCGAAAGATCCCAATTGAGGTCAGAAGTGAAGTCGCCGCGGATTTTGAAGAAATTAGGAGGTGTTACTCCAATCAGGCCTATCGGGCGTCAATTGCCTTCTGCGGTCGCATCTTGGAAACTATACTTGGAAGAAGGTACTACGAGCAAAAGACAAGACTGAGCCCCCAAACAACCCCAAAGACGATAGAACAAGAGGTAGAAGGTCTTACCTTGGGTCAGATCATAGATCGTTGCAGACAAATCGGACTGCTTGCCTCAAGTCCTGACTTGGATCTATATGCGGGCATGATAAATGAGGTGAGAATCCTCTCAATACATCACAAAGGCAGGAAGTACATACCTGGTCCAGAAGCAGTGAAGGGTACAATCAATTTTGCTTCGGAAATCATAAGAGAGCTATATCCGTGATGTACGCGGGTGCTTCTTATGAACAAGTATTCTCAAGTGCTTGTTTGGATAGGGACCCTATTGGGGTAGAATCCTGCCTGGCCCACCGAAGATTCCATCAGGGATCTTACTTGGCTGGTGTTGCCAGCGTCATCAAGCACCAAGTGGAATGAGCTATCTAGCCCTATCCCTTCTGCTCATGTGAGGGAATTGCTCAGCGGACCACCGACTGATGTGGAGGGTGACATTGAGATGAGTCTTAGAAAACTTCAGAAAAGAGTTGTCTCCTGCGGGAGATGCCCCAGACTAATAGGCCACATCTTAGCCGTGGCAAGGCGAAAGGCTCCAAGGTATAGGGATCAGGAGTATTGGGGAAAGCCGCTGCCGAGCTTCGGAGATCCACATGCCCAACTCCTAATCGTTGGCTTGGCGCCGGCAGCGCATGGAGGCAATCGTACCGGAAGGATGTTCACAGGCGACGCTTCAGGCGACTGGCTCATTAAGGCCCTTCACGAGACAGGCTTCGCAAATCAACCCCAGAGCGTAAGCGTGAACGACGGATTAAGGCTCAGATCAGCCTACATAACGGCGATAGTCCGCTGCGCTCCACCCTTGAACAAACCTATGAAGCAGGAGATCTCAAACTGCTCAGAGTACCTGGCTGAGGAGTTGCGACTACTCGAAGATGCCAGGGTTGTCCTCACGCTCGGAAGAATAGCGTTCGACAACTACCTCCGAAACATCGAGATGTGGAAAGGTCGTAGACCTAGGTTCAGGCACGGCTACACATACAGACTTGCGGAGAACGCGCCCCTCCTTGTGGCGTCGTACCACCCCAGCAAGCAGAACACTCAGACCGGACGGCTAAAGTGGAATATGTGGCTCAATGTCTTCGAGAACATCAGAAGAGAACTCGGACCCGCTTGATACGTCGGCCATAAGCAGAGACTGAAGCCCATTTGAGTATCAAAGGCTACAACTACTTCCAGGACCAGAAGTAGACATTGAGAGGCATCGGGGAGATAGTTGAAGCAGTTTCTAGAGAAGGAGGTCGTATATACACCTGTATAGCGTTTTCCTAGAATTGCAGATCTATGTGGCTAGGCTCAGCCTTCCTACAAAGGGCACTGCCACAGCCCGGTCGGAGTCTCATTGAATTCACGTCTACCCTTGCGTACAAGCGATATGCCGCAAACGTGGCAGCCACGATTGACAGGATCTCTTCTTACCCAGCAAACATTAAGAGTTCGACG
>CAZZFQ010000079.1:0-5471 GCA_964653695.1 uncultured Candidatus Bathyarchaeia archaeon
TATCTCGCACGAGACAAAGGGTTGATTGATATAACCACGGAGCACTAAGCGCGGCAGAAGTTTCAGGTGTGGAGGTTGAGCGATAGAAGTGCAGCGCGGACACTTCTTGCGGCCTCGATTCAATATCAAGCGTACTATCTCTGCAGGTTCAACCTTGCGCCTGTTCTACCTCTACTGATCATACAGTTTGGTCTAACACACTCGGAGGCGGGAGCACTTGGCTCGGTGCTTTTCGTCTCCTATGCTTTGATTCTGTTCCCAGCCGGGATCTTAGGCGACCTTATGGGGCCTCGAGTGATCATCACTATCGGAGCGCTGCTGTCTGCAGGCATGAATGTTCTCTTCAGTTGGTCAACATCTTTTCCTTCAATGCTGATCATTCAATTCGTGAATGGCGTAGGGCAGGGAATGGCGTGGGGGCCTTTGACAAGACTGATGGCGAACTGGTATCCGCGTGAAAGGATGGGATTCGTTATGAGCCTTCTATCCATCCCACCAGCTCTCGGACCTCCGGCGGCATACGTCCTCACGGGATACCTTGCCTCGTTCTACAGTTGGAAAACTGCGTTTCAAGTCCCATCTGTGATACTTGTCGTGACATCGTTGATATTCGTTCTTCTCGCAAGGGACAATCCGTCAGGCTCATCGCACAGTGTTTCGTGGTCTAGAACGGCGTTCCTAAAGCTGCTCAGAAAGCGTGAAATCTGGCTTGTAGGCATCACCTATCTTGCCCTTTCGGGTGCCATACGTGGACTCTTGGTTTGGCTACCGACATTTCTTGTAGAGCGCACGGGCATGACTTTGATTGCTGCCTCGGTTGTCGGAGGCCTAATATCGTTACCCGGGATTCCCTCGATGTTCGTGGGGACATGGATTTCTGATGTCAAGTTGCAGGGAAGAAAAAGTCTTGTGATCACTGCCTCACTCTTGGCGCCTATCCCAATCCTGCTATTTCTTCTCTCCGTGAGGGATCAAGTGATGCTCCTAGGATTGCTCGCTTCCCTCTTCACCCTCTTCTACTCTGCAGGCGGATTGTACTTTGCCTATCCTTCAGTCCTACTTCCAACGGAACAGGTGGGGGCGGGCTCAGGGCTCATAGACATGCTCGGGTACGTAGGAAACTTTCTCGGAACGATGGCGATAGGCGTGGTCGTCGACGCCTTCAGGTCGTACGATCCAATGTTCCTGGTTCTCGCGGGCATGGCATTCGTCGGAGCGTCTGCAATAGTAAGAGTCAGGCCGTAAGGGCCATATCTGTATGAAACGTCCAGATGCCATTTGAATATGCAGAAACTCTCTTGATCATCAACCTCTTACTCCGTGTGCTTTGCCTGCGTTCTCCGAGAGCCACCCTATCTGTTCGAGTTCTCGTGCCGCTATCTTGTTCCTGCTCCGCCTCCACCAAATCCGCCACCAGATCCGAAGCCTCCCCCGCCACCTCCTCCAGCACCACGGCCGCTAGGCAGGCCTACCGCTATTACGGGCGTGAATAGGATAGGTATGTGGGGAGCCAACTTCGCTTCGGGCAGTTGGATGTTGAGCTCCTTCATGGCTTTCACGACAGCTGCGCCTACTCCCAAGGCTGTGCCGTAGACCAGCCACTCACCCCACATTGGGAGGTCTTCCGGCGCGTATTTTCTTATTAGAGCCAGATCTGAGAGAAATCTCTTGAAGGAATTCCATTCCAGTTTCTCTTTGTAGGATAGACCGAGCCATTTGCCGAAGAGCGTTGAGGGAAAAGCCACCGCTATTACAGACTGGATTAGAGGTATAATCGACGTAACGACTGCAAAAGCCAAGATTGACGTGAGGCTCGGTATCATGAGCATCGCCGAGAGAGAGATCACTAGCAGAAGAACGGAAATCAACGCGACGGGAAGAAGCCTCTTCCTGCCACTTACCATGAACTGCGACGCTACAGCAGGCTCTGCTCTTCTCATAAGATAGTTCAGTTCTTTCTGTAGGTCCAACAAACCCGACCCCTGTGTGCCGCTAGATGTGAGATCTTCTGCGAACTCTTTGATCGAATTGGTATCTAGGACTCCGTTCTTGGATATGTTTCCAAGAAACTGCAGTACACGGCGTTCATACATGTCGTCGCTTGTTTGATCAAGAATTTGTATTGCCAGATCGTCGTCACCACTACTCATCCTGATTTTGCCTTTCATGTGCAGGTCAAGAACAGTTGCGTAGAAGCCCTCGTCGTCAAAATCGATCGCATCGCCCTTGAATACAAGATTCACTAGCCACGGCTTTCTTTCCTTGTTGGGAATCGTGCTCAAATACCTCGGCACGACGAAACGTTTCTCTCGGCCAAATGCGACATACAGCCCGATCAGAGCTATGGGCATGAGAACAGCCAGAGTCTCGGCCACAACGCGCAGAACGTGAGCCGCATTGTACTGAACCAGGTAGAGAGTGTTGGCCTGAGTCGTCAAACCTTTCACATTGTCGACTTTTCTCACGTAACCGTTCAGAACCGTCAGAATATCTCTCTTGAATAGAACCTCCACTTCAAGAAGCTGGTCTTTGGATGAGCTTCCATAGAAGATTGCTCTGTTTCCGTTCCTGATCTCTTTCTGGGGTGGCGGACGCGGATAGATCGCGACAGAGCGGTCTACGTCTTCGATTATGAGCTGAACGGTTCGGTATGTCAAGTGTTTGTTGGCGAGCTGCAGGTTCAGGTGGCATAAGTCTTCATCGCACTCTAGGGGAGGATGCAGGAGGAAGGCGTAGCGGACCTTGTAACTCCCAGCCGCAAGTCCGGAAGCCTTGACAACGCCGACCTCATTCAGGTCCGCCAGCGACCTTACCAAACCAAGCATCTGCTGATCGTTTCTGAAGCGATCCTCGATCCAGACAGCGCCCTGAAAGTCTTTCATGTAGATTATCAGTTGTTCGGAGGAAAAAGCGCGTGCATACAGGAACTGTACGTGCGGTCTGTTCAGTTGCTCCTTTGACAGAGGAGCGTCCCAAGACCTGAATAGCATCCTATGCTGGTTTGACACCTTTACCTCGTACGTGTAGTCTTCTACAAGCGTACCGTTAGCGTACAATGTGACGACATATTCGTTGACAACCACATCTCCTTCGAAAAGGGCTGGAAGATTGTTGATCAGAGCTAGCCCGGAGATTCCCACCATAAGTGTGAGAAGAACTAGGGTTGCTATCTGCTTTGTCTCGGCCATGGTTCTTTGCCTTAGACTTTGATTCTCAGGGGCTTCTCTGACTCTTCCTCGAATTTTAGGTACTCCATCTTACCGAGACTCATGGCTTGGGCAATGAACTTGGAGGGCAGAGTATCTGTCATGATGTTGAACTCCTGAATGATATTGTTGTACGTGTACCTCTGTCTAGCGATCTCGTCCTCGACGCTCTTGATCGCTTCCATGAGAGTCAAGACAGTGCTAGATGCTTTCAGGTCTGGATACCGTTCGGCAATCGCCAGAACAGTGCCCAGAACTGCCCTCGAGTCGCGATCGATGTCGCTCAATCCTTGGGCTCCGACGCTGAATACAGCACTTCTCAGGCTCGCGATCTTCTCAAATACCTCCCTCTCAAACTTGACGTAACCTTTCACGGCGTCGACCAGTTGCCCGATCATGTCCAGCCTCTTCTTCATGGCAACTCTGATCTGGGCCAAAGTGGCTTCTGTCGAATTCCTAAGAGTCAAGAGCCTATTGAACAGTGAGATCAAGTACAGTGCTAGGATCACAACTGCAACGGCAACGACGGCGATGAACAGGGACGACGCAAAGTCCGAGATGGATGAACCTCCTAGCCGTGATTGGGCACGCATCTTCCTAGGATTCACTTATCAACATTGCTGGCGCACTTGCCATCTAGCTGTATTGGGGAGCATCATTCGTGGAATGAGATTGGACCCGAGGAACATTCCTGGTAGTAGTCGTGGACATGATGATGAGGCATAAATGTTTCTTCAGTGTGATTGGGAATCAGGAGGGACTATTATGCCCGGGTCGGTAGTTAAGGTAGGAGTTAATGGTTACGGGGTTATCGGTAAGCGGGTTGCCGATGCTGTGTCTGCGCAGAAGGACATGAGGCTTGTAGGCGTGTCAGATGTTGTGGCCGACTGGCGTGTCAGAATGGCAGCGAAAAGAAAGATTCCCGTCTACTGCAGTCTGCCAGAACGCTTGGATGAGATGAGAAGGAGCGGCGTTCAAGTTTCCGGAAGCCTCGACGACCTGTTGAATGAGGTTGACGTTATTGTGGACTGTGCTCCCGCCAAGATCGGAGCCAAGAACAAGGCGTTCTACGAGAAGGCTGGCGTTAAGGCTGTTTTCCAAGGCGGGGAGAAGCATGAGGTTACAGGCGTCTCCTTCGTGGCCCAATGCAACTACAACGAATCTTTTGGCAAATCTATGACAAGGGTCGTGAGCTGTAACACCACGGCCCTATGCAGGGTCCTCGGGGGGCTTCACAAGCGCTATGGCCTTCTCAAGGTCAGGGCGGTCATAATCAGGAGAGCAGTGGATGTGTGGGAGAGCGGCCACACGGGGATCATGAACACCTTGGTACCGGAGATGGGTGTCAGCCACCATGCACCAGATGTGAAAACAGTACTCCATGACCTCGACATCGTAAGCATGGCAGCTAAAGGCGCCCACAATCTCTTCCACCTACATTTCGCAATCGTCCAGGCTAAGAAAGCACTAGGCAAGGAAGAGGTGGTTACAGCTCTCAGGGAAGAGCCTCGCATCGTCTTCGTCAAGGGCGCCGATGGGGTTGAAGGCTTGAACTCGATCTTCGAGCTTGCGAGAGACCTAGGACGGTCCAGAGGAGACCTCTACGAGATTCCTGTCTGGGAAGATGGCATCATGACATTAGGGAACGAGGTCTATCTCCTTTGGTCGACGCCTAACGAAAGCAATGTGGTCCCAGAGAATGTGGACGCGATAAGAGCAGTAGCGTCTGCAGAGGCTGACTGGCGCAGATCTGTTCAGGAAACAGATAGAGCACTAGGGGTACTCAAGAGTTTTTACTGAACCTATTCCGCCTCGCTTGCCCAAAGGCGGCATGGTACTGATTGATTCCAATTCCGGAGACGCGCAGCATATCATCCATATGCCTCGCATAGGCCTCAAGAACAGTCTCTCGTTACATGCGAAAAGTGTAATAGAGAAACAACCGCGTTTTCTGCAGGGCTTCGCTTGATGGAGATCGAGTTAGGCGACCTCGAGAAGGCAGGCAGGGAGATTTCACAGATTCTAGAGAAGAAGTTGCGCGCGGAGATCGCTGTGAAGGGGAGCAAACTAATTGTGTCCGAGAAGTCGAATGATCTGCGGTTTGGAGTCAAAGAAGTGAAGATGCAGCTGAAACACGCACTCCATCACCTCGGTTTATCTGATGAGTTCAGAGTGCTGGTCGAACGCAGCAAGATCCGAATCGTCAGAGTGGAAGAAAAACCGAGACCTGCTCCAGAGAGGAAAAGCACAGTTCCTCCACCGTCA
>CAZZFQ010000080.1:0-5326 GCA_964653695.1 uncultured Candidatus Bathyarchaeia archaeon
AAGTGTTTTTGATTGGGCCGATAATGGCTGGAATCGTGGACATACCATTCGTCAGAAAACTCTCTGCCATGGGCAGTGTCGCACTCGATGCTCAAGGATTTGTTCGAAAATGCAGAGGAAACGATGTGATATTGACCGATTGGCCTGAAAAGGAGGAGGGGCTTGCTTTCGTGAAAGCACTCAAACTAGACGACGCAGAGGCTGAGGTGCTCACTGGGGAAACGGATCGGTTCGGCGCACTCAAGAAGCTGTCAAAGTATGGCCCCTCAGAAATCATGCTGACTTGTGGGGATGGTGTCACGGTCTATACTGACGGAGAGCTGTTCAAGGCGCCATTCGTACCACGGAAGGTCATCGGACGGACAGGTAGAGGAGACACATGCCTCGCTGTCTACTTGGGAAGACGGCTTGCTTCGTCTATCGAAGACGCGTGCAGGTTTGCAGCAGCTGCCACCTCATTGAAAATGGAGAGGCCTGGACCACTTCGGGCGTCGGTTCAGGAAGTGCAGAAGCTAGCCGATTCGCTTCCCCGATCACGCAGCTAGGCCAGGAGACAGGAACTGCGTCTGTCAGTCCTGTTCTTCACTGTCTTCCTTGTCAGCTTCAGGAGGGAGATAGTGTTACTTCAACGATGTCCCCGGCCCTGATCTCGCAAAGTTTCATGACGAGCTTCGGAATGCCCAACCTGCCATCCCCCCTCACTTTCGCATAGTAGGTTTCCGCACTAGCACCGATGCGCTCCGCAGAGCGAATTCTAATCTCCAAGACCTGCGTGGGCTCCAAACTAAACTGCCACCTTATCAGACGTGGAACCTGAAGCCGGTCTCCCTCCTGCACCACAGCCTTGAAGCTAAGAGATCTATCTAGTGGCAACCTTTGCTCGCCTTCCAGAGACTGAATGCGACTATTTCCACCTCTCGGAGACTTGGACTAAGCAAGAAATAGACCTATCTGCCGAAAATAAGCCCAAAACAGGACTTTCAAGCTACCGGGAGGGGGTGTATCACACCAATTCTTCTCGCTTCTCTCAGGAGAGATGAATCAGTGATCGAACTTGCCCGCCTACTCCTATCCCATCTCTGGCAGGATGTGCAACTTTGAACTGTCCACGCTTACGTAGACGCTGCCTTTCAAAGGCACATCTGATCCTTGGACATCGGCGATTAGCTCAAGATCACCTGTTTGGACAAAGTATCTTGTTATCGCCCCCATGAAGATCGTGTCCTTCACCTCTCCATGAAGAACGTTGCCTTCACGTGCCGGTTTCTCGCTACCAATCTCGACGTTCTCAGGCCGAATCGACAATGTTACTTCTTGACCATCATGCAACACAACCTCAGAATCCACGGACGTTGACAGGATCATGCCCGGACCCACGGAGAGGAGAACCTCTTTCGCAGTCGTCTTGGCAACAGTTGCCTTGAGCAAGTTGATCGTTCCTATGAAGTCAGCCACAAACCTTGCCTTCGGTTTGAAGTATATCTCCGTAGGAGTTCCGATCTGAATGACCCTCCCCTTGTTCATAACAACGATCTTGTCGCCAATGGCAAGCGCTTCTTCTTGGTCATGTGTGACATGTATCGCTGTAATCCCAAGTTGGCGTTGAATCTTTTTTAACTCCACCCGCACATGAACCCTTACCTTGGCGTCCAAGTTGCTCAAAGGCTCGTCAAGAAGAAGAACTTCAGGCTCGATTACAAGAGCTCTCGCTACTGCTACTCTCTGCTGTTCGCCTCCGCTCAACTGTGCCGGAACCCTCGTCAAGAGATGTTCTATCCCGAGCATCTTTGCGACTTTTCTGACCCTTTGCTCTGCCTCTGATTTGGGAGACTGTCTGAACTTCAGTCCATATGCTATGTTGTCAAACACTTTCATGTGAGGGAACAAGGCGTAGTTCTGAAAGACCATTCCCGTGTTCCTCTTGTGAGGAGGAACGTTTGTAACGTCTTTTCCTTTTATGAGGATTTGGCCTTCATCTAGATCGTAGAATCCGGCTATGCTTCTCAGCAAAGTCGTTTTCCCGCATCCACTCGGTCCCAATAGCACAGTGAACGACTGGTCTTCGACGGCGAATGTTGCGTGGTCCACAGCCATAACTGAGCCGAACCTCTTGGTTGCCTCATTGAGATAGACTGCTTCCTTCATGTTTGCATCCTCTATACTTCGAAGAGTTGGATTCTTTTTCCGGCAACTACTCGGCATACCAATAGTGTGCTAACAACTATCGTCAGCAGGATAGCTGACAGCGCTGCGGCTTGCCCCCAATATCCATGCCCAGCAAGGCCCAGTATGATAGGCGAAGGCAAGTTCCACTCGGGTGTTATCAGGAATATCACAGCGCTCACCGTTGTCATGCATTTGATGAACGCATATATGAAACCGGCTCCGAACGCCGATTTCAACAAGGGGACGACGACGTTTCGAAGAGTTTGAAACGTGCCTGCGCCGAGGTTAGTCGATGCCTCCTCAATCGAAACATCCACCTGTTGAATTCCCGCCATCCCAGCTTGGTATCCAGTAGGCAAATCCCTGACAATGTTGTTCAGTATGATTATGTACGCTGTCGCTGTCAGCACGAGAGGAGGCGTGTTGAAACTCAGAATGTATCCTATGCCAAGTAAGAATCCCGGAACGGCCGCGGGCAAAGTCGAAATGAGATCAAGAATCTGTCGTCCTGGCATCCTCTTTCTAAAGACAATGTAGGCATCCAAGACACCTAGGATTGCGCATGCAAATCCTGAACATAATGAGAAGATCAATGCATTTCTCACTGCTGGGATCCCTTGGAACGTGACATCTTGTAGATGCTGCGTTGTGAATGAATAGTTTACGCCCCATGTTCTTGTGAACGCACCCAAACCGATGCTTGCGTAGATCAGAACGATCACTGACGAAATTGCCGAGCAAAAACCGAAAAGAGTCCATTTGACGAGTCTGCCAGACTTCTTGATCTCCAGTTGAGTTGGAGCACCTGTCACAGTGACGTAAAGCTTCCTACTAACCCAGTATTTTTGGGCAATGAAGAGGGTGAAGACTGGTAGGAACAAGATGTTGCAGAGGACAGCGGCCATCCTGAAGTCTCCCCATCCGACTATCTGCATATAGGCCTCTGTTGCTATCACTGAGAAGTCTCCCGCTATGAGCGCTGGATTCCCAAAGTCACCGAGGACATTCATAGCTACGAGCAGGGCTGCACTAGCGACTCCTGGTATTGACAGCGGAAGAACCACATCTCTGAAAACGTGAGCGCTCCCAGCGCCTAGGTTCCGCGCGGCATACTCCAATGCGGGATCAATTGATTTGAGAACTCCGACCATTACTAAATATGCAAGAGGGAAGAAAGTCAATGTCTGGACTGCCCATAGGCCGTGCCATCCATAGACCTCGAATGGCCTTCCCATTAATCCGTATGTGATTAAACCTCTCCTGCCAAAGAGCATCACAAATGAGAGGCCAACGGTGAATGGCAGCGAGATTAGCTGAAGGATGACTACTCCTCTGAAGAATCGCTTTCCCGGCATGTCCACCCTGGTCATGGCATAGGCGAAAAGAAAACCGACGGCTGTCGCTGAGATCGTAGAGATGGTTGCCATCATCAAGCTGTTCCAGAAGGACTTGACTAACAACTTTCTCGCAAGAAAATCGGCATAGTATGAAAATGACAGTCCAGATGGCCCTTCAGCACTCGCAAAGACCATAGCCAAAAGAGGCCAAAGAAAGAAAACGAGCATGAATAAGAAAACGGTAAGATAGAGGCCGGCGGTCGTCGGGTCTTTGAGATAGGTCCTGACCGTCTTGAGGATGAGGCTCAAAATCTTGGCCCTTTAGAAAAAAGAGGGAGGGAAATGTCAGCCTGCGACCACTTTCTCCCATTCCTTGAGGATTCTGCTCATGTTGTCAGCCGCCCACTTGTAGTCGTAATTCATCAGCTTTATCTTCTCCAGTGGGGTTGCCCCTAGTGGCAACGTAACGTCCTTCCTAGTTGAAACCCTCAAGGAGATGTCGGTATGAAGCTGCCCCGCCTTCTTCCCCAGCATCCAGTCAACGAACGCCTTTGCCGCTGCAGGATTGGGCCCGTCTTTGATTATTGAGAGACCACCTATTTCCGTGCCGGTTCCTTCCTCAGGATAGATCAATTTGACTGGGTATCCTCCAAGGATTATTTTCTGTATGTCGTGGCCGAACGCTAGTCCGATTGCGAACTCTCCAGCCCCTACTCTCTGAGCTGGAGCTGCTCCTGCTGTCTCGTAGTGGTGAACGTTCTTGTGAAACGCTTTAAGATATTCCCATCCCGCATCCCAGCCACGGAGTTGGAGTATGGTGCAGAAGATCGTCTGGGCTGTTCCGGAGGTTGCTGGGTTGCTTGTGACTATTTCGCCTTTGTATGTCTGGTTCAACAGATCCTTCCAGGATTTCGGCTCTGCGAACCTCAGGGTCTTCAATCTAGCTGTGTTGACACAGAACCCTATGGCTCCTAAGTAGAACCCGTACCAGTAGTTGTCTTTGTCATGGAATTGGGGATCTATCTCAACTGCCGTTGGAGACTTGTACTGCAAGAGAAGTCCCTTACCCTTCATGATTTCGTGATTCAGACATGGTCCGCCTAGGACCACGTCTCCTATGGGCTTCTTGGATTCTGCCTCAACCCTCGCAGTGAGTTCACCAGCAGACGCCCTAAGGAACTTGGCCTCTATCCCTGTCTCCTCTGCAAACGCGCTGCAAATTCTTCCAATCTCGAATTCGTGGAGTGCACTGTAAACCATCAATGGTCCTGTGGGCTTAGGCGGCTTCGCAGGAGTAGTAACGGTAGGAGTGGTCACTGTGGGTGTGGGAGGAATCGTAGAGTAGTAGATTCCACCTCCAACTGCCGCGACGAGAACTACAGCCACAAGTATGAGTATAGTGGTCGTCTTAGCTATGGCTTTTACTTCCCTGAGAATTTTCATTCTTGTATTCTCCAGAGTGTGCATTGTATCCAAGTCCTTATCAAACTTTCCATCAAGGCTTGACATTCCTGTTATCTCCACTCGATCCATTTCCAAGAATGCATCTGATTCGGGGTATCCTCATCTCGGCCCCAGACCATGCCTAATCCCTTGGTGTGATTTTGAGATCACAGGATATTGGTATCGAGGAGACGTGATACTAAAACGCTCTAGGCTTACGATAGCGAAATACAATTCCCCAGGAACAGATCAGTGGGCTGAGCGTCCAAACGACTGTAGACAGAGACTGCTTTTATAAATGGTGAATGCAGTGTTCACAGAAAACAGCGCGCGGTGAAGAGCTTGAACCTAAGGAGACCTGTCAGTGCGATCCTCCTTGT
>CAZZFQ010000081.1:0-4787 GCA_964653695.1 uncultured Candidatus Bathyarchaeia archaeon
TCTTCCGGGAAGTAGCTTCTTCGGAGCCATTCGTTTATCCGATTTTTCTTCTCTATGAACTGATAGGAGAATGAAGACTATGGAATAAGGGTTATCCATTGCCGTTTGAGGGCAATCGCCAGGCCGCTAGGGATAAGGGCTATCTCATTTGCATCTGCATTCTACAGGAAGGGCAGGGGTCAACGGTACAGGTGAGTATGAATGGAGAAGGTTTACGTTGAGTTTCATGCGAGGGACGGAAGGAAGGTGACTCTTCGGGCTCCTAGGATGAGGGATCTGGACGATTTTCTAGAGTTCATCAATTCACTTGTTGACGAAGGGGCGGAGATACTGGTTGAGAAACGGACTACTCGCGAGGCTGAGGCTGACTGGCTTGGGAAATTGCTCGCAGATATAGAGAAAGGTTCTGCGATCTGTGTCGCCGGAGAAGTCGGCGGAAAGGTTGTTGCCAATTCGGAGGTCCGTAGAGGAACAGGAAAGAGAAGCCACGTTGGAACGTTGGGGATAGGCATTAGAGACGGGTACCGTGATGTTGGAATCGGAACCGAGATGATGCGGGTTCTGGTCCAGGAATCGAGAAGAGCCGGGTTGAGGCTTCTACGGCTGACAGTGTTCAATTCGAACCTCCGAGCTAGGCATGTCTATGAGAAGGCTGGCTTTAGAGAGGTCGGGAAAATGCCTAAGGCGATACGGCAAGGAGACAGGTATGTGGACGAGGTATGCATGGCTCTGGAACTCTGATTGTGCGTCAGCCTATACGAAGAGTTCTCCGTCTTTGACGAGCGTTTTCCCATCCGCAGTGAGGCATGCATGTCCGATGGTGCCTTGCTGGAAGAACGTGGACCTGTTTCTTCCTTTCAAGTCTTGATTATCTCCAATTCCGATTGATATGGCCCCTCTTGCAATAGTGTCTAAGCCGCACCTTAGTTTAACCTTCGGGTTGATGCCGACTGTGAGACAGGCAATTCGATCCCTGTTCCCTTCTGCCTTCTCCCACGACCTTCGTAGCGCCACGGCGGCTGAGTCTCCTCTAAAGTCTATGACTCTTCCATGTTTGAAGCCCCATTCAAGTTGCCGAACTGTTCTGCCAGACCACGCGATTGGGCAATTGAAGATCGCTCTGCCCTCAGCGCTTGTCTCGACTGGTGCGATCACCACGCGACCGGTGGGAATTTCTGTGTAGATGAGCCCTTTTCCTAGGTCGCTTCGGTCTATCATGCCGTCGTGTATTTGTGCGCTTCTGCCCTTCAGGCTGAGTCTAAGATTGGTTCCTCCCGGTCCAGCTACAGTTACTTTCTTCGCTCCGTTTAGAGCGGAGGCGAGTTTCCTGCCTATCTTTGACAGGACCTTGGAGTCAACAAGCGAGGCCTGATTCACTGTTGCTCTCCATTTCTCATAGTCGAGGCCGTAGATTTTTGCCCGCGGCTTCGTTACGGCTCCGATACGGGCAGAGAGCCATCGTACGTTGCCTTTGTGTCGGGGATGGGAGTGCGCTTTGTGTTCTCCTTCGTTGTCGGCTGCAAGCTTGGTCGGGGGAATCGCTTTGAAAAAGGATGGGTCGTACGATTGTCCCATCCATATTTGGGCAGTAGAAGTGTCCGTCAGTACTCTGCAAAAGTCTGATGGTTGCTTGAGGTTGTCTTCCGAGAGATGTGTTAGGTATGCCTTATGGTATCGGTCTGTGTATAGGTTGAGCAGGACGTCAGCGCCTTTTCTGAAGCATTCCTCGGCTGTCTCTTCGGCGAGCTTGAGCGTGTGAGGGCGAAAATAGATCGTTACGTTGTCTTGTTTGCTGATGCCTAGGGATCTTACTATCGCTCTTGGAAGGTTCAACTCGTGTCCTGACAGTAGCCTGCTTATCTGGAACTTATCTGTTCCGGGGGTGGCGGGCTGCCGCAATCGGAAGTGTCAAAAAACATCCCCGTCGAGAGTTCATTGCTGTGGTGGTTGGCTGTGGAGCGGAGTGCGAGAGCAAGAGCTGAAACGGACTCTAACAAGCTCTTTCGAATTGTCTTAGGAAATCAAGGGCTGAACGCTCAAGAATTAGCGAGTAAGCTGGGTTGGAACCGTGCCAAAACCAATAGGATGCTCGGAACGTTAGAGAGGAAGGGGTGGATAGTTAGAAGAGTGTTCGCTGCAGCTCAACCAAGAATGGTTGTGGAGCCAGACGAGACGGCGAGGCGTTTGAACACTCAGTTTGTGAGGCTGGCCGCATGGAAGGCGAAGCTACAGAGCAGGGAGAAGGAGCTCTTCGGCAAATGTGTCTCAGCGCAGATGGAGGGCGATTCCACAAAGGCGACCATGTATGCCAACCAGTGTGCAGAGATAAGGAAGATCATTAGGCTTGTGGCTAGGACCGAACTAACGTTGTCAACACTAAGTACTCCCGGAAACTAGCCTCCTTGTCAGGGGTGGTACCACCCCCCCTACCCGGGCAGTGGCCACGAAAGAAATCGCCAAGAATTGCTCGATTGGCACATGTCTGCAGGATTGAGTTCTCTGGCGTTTCCTACAGCCATGATTTGGCGTTCTCATATGATGCCGTAAGGTGGGCTTTTGCTTCGTATCTGACTGGCTCCATATGGGCCGGGAGGATGAAGTCTACTTCGAGCGTTGTGAGGCGTTCTAGGGATCCGATTAGCTTGTAGCTCTCTCCTCCGGGAAGGTCGGTCCTGCCAAATCCTCCTTCTGGGAATACTGTGTCGCCTGAGAAGAGAATCTTGCCCTTTGGGTCGTAGAGGCATATGGCTCCGGGCGAGTGGCCCGGTGTGTGCATTACCTTGAGTATCCGTCCGCCAGCAGTGATGGAGTTTCCGTCCTGAAGCTTTGAGATGGCAAGGCCGAAGGTATCGACGTTTGCGGGTTCCTCTTCGTGCAGGAGAACTACAGGCGAAGATACTCCGACTAGTTCCTGTAGGCCTCCTGTGTGGTCTGGATGTGTATGGGTTAGAATGACTTGCTTTAGCCTCTTCGGGTCGAGGTCTAGGGTCTTGAGTTTGGGAATCAGGGCGTTTATCTTATCGCCTGCGCCTGTGTCGATGATGGTTATTTCTTCAGCTCCTATCGTGTAGACGTTTGAGCTTAGGCCGATCCCTTGTATGAAGCATATTCCGGAGAGGCGTGGGCTGTAGATCTCAAGCTTCACGATCATGCCGGAACTCCTTGACTAGCAGTGGCTCTGCAATCCTTGAACCGTCCTAATAAGAGGCAGGCTGGAGCGGTCTACTCATTATGATCATCTGATCCATGAAGCCCACCTTCCTGTAGAGGCTTATTGCAGGCGCGTTCTCGGCCGATACACTCACCCTTACCTCCTCTACGCCTCTGGATTTCAGATACTCAAGGCATCTCTCAAGCAACCTGCTGGCCAGTCCTTGCCCCCTATACTCCTCTTCAATGTAGAGGTCGTTGATCATTGCGCGTGAATGCCTCAACCTGAGCATTGATTTCGCCTGCTTCGTGAACATGAGGAAGCCTACAATCCTTCCGTCGACGTCGGACACAAGAACCTGATTCTCATCTTCCTTACCGAGGCCCTCAAGAAATTCACGAAACAGCTTCAGATTCTCGTCATCTATTATCAATATACCATTTGAGGCAAGTTTTCTCCAGAGCTGGACAACATCGTCGATTTCGGAAGACTTCATCGGTCGTACCGTGGAGTTCATGGGACCTCAATATGGTAGCTGAAGAGCGGGGTTAATATGCACGTATGAGCGGAAAGAGGACTCCTACCCCCTGCCTAATCCTCATCAAATACCGAATTGAGAATAGAGCTGCAATATTGCAACTAGTCGCCCGTGAAGTCCAGCGAAGTTTCGCGACGGAGTAGCTTTAATTGTGAATTAGGCTAGGATTGATGTGGCCGCGGGGGTACCCGAGACCCCATCTACGCTCAAAAAGGGCGGGAATCAGGTCTAAGGGGCAGGGCTGCACGCTCCGCAAATGGGCCGTGCAGTGCAAGGCTTAGAACCCTGTGGCACAGGCCTTCGTGGGTTCGAATCCCACCCCCCGCACTTTTCAACGAACCCCCGAAACGCGTTGAGTGAAATTGGGCATTTTGCGTTTTGGATGAGTAAGCAAGGCTACAAGGAAAGCACGATACGGTCGAGTGTGGCAGCGTTAGAGGCCATTGCGGAATAAATCGATTTGTTCAACACCGAAGATGTCAAAGCGTACTTGGCGAAAGCGAAGGAGACCGATGGGCGCAAAGAAATCATAGTAACCTACTTGGCAAGGCTCTACGAGTTCATGCACATACGGTTCCAAAAGCCACGCTGCAATCGGGTTGAAACATTACCATTCATTCCAACTGAAGCTGAACGACTTATCGTGAAAAATCTCACGAACTACCTCAAGATACCGTTCGCTCGCGTGAACGACGATTTCTTCGACTGTGTGGCCCACATGTAGTCGATGTAGTCGGATTGCACGCCCGAGGCCATAGGTTGTGTCTTGAAGTACTTGCCAAGGCACTAGATTCGAAGGTTGTAGCCTGCGTTGTCCTTTTTGAATTTCGCCTTCATTCACCAGATGCTGTGTACGTACTCGGTCTGTATCGCAAGACCTATTACCGCCAATCCCCTCCCCCTAGAGGGGATATCCCATGCCTTCCGTTCACAGAAGAAGGAAAGAGGTTCTGGATAGGCTGTCAAGAATAGAGGGGCATGTCCGCGGAGTAAGGAAGATGGTGGAGGAGGAGCGCGGATGCCCGGATATCTTGCTTCAGATCGTCGCTGTCCGCACGGCACTAAACAAGGTAGGAAGAATTGTTCTGGAGGACCATG
>CAZZFQ010000082.1:0-4758 GCA_964653695.1 uncultured Candidatus Bathyarchaeia archaeon
CTTTGCTGGTGGATTAGCAAGGGATAAACGCGTGAATCAGGATTCATGCGGTTGAAGTGGGTTTAGTGTTGAGCCAACTCACCTTTGTCGGTCTCGGCCTGAACGATGAACGGGGCATATCACTGCATGGGCTGGATCTGGCGAGAGAGTCGGATTGTGTCTTCGCTGAGTTCTACACGAGCTTGATGCCTCGACTTGATGTTGGGAAATTGGAGAGGTTGATAGGAAAACCGATACTGCTTCTTAAGAGAAGTGACGTGGAGGAGAACGCCCAGTACGCGATCCTAGAGAGGATTAGGGGCAAGAAGGCCGCGTTCTTGATTCCTGGTGATCCGATGGCGGCTACGACTCACATAAATCTCCGCCTCCGCGCGGAGAAGGCGGGAATAAAGACCAAGGTGATATCCGGAGCATCGATTTTCTCAGCTATCTGCGCGCTAACAGGGCTTCAGGCGTACAAGTTCGGAAGAACCGTAACCTTGCCTCACATCGAAACTGGAAAGCTGCCGGAATCTCCGTACGATCACATCAAGACAAACCGCGACGTTGGCTTGCACACTTTGGCTTTGCTCGACATGGTAGCTGAGAGAAACTACTACATGACCATTAGAGAAGGACTTGAGTATATTCGGAAGGTGGAATTTCTACGGAAGGAGCATGTCGTCAGTCATCGCAGCCTCGTGGTAGGAGCTGCAAGGGCTGGAGCAGAGATTGCAGCCGTGAAGGCCGGAACAGTGAGTAAACTTCTGAACTATGACTTCGGCGGGCCTCCGCACAGCCTTGTCATACCTTCTAAACTTCACTTCATGGAAGCCGAGGCCTTGCAGACTCTCGCAGGCGCAGATCCAGAAGACATCGAAGGTTACGTTTCGATATGAGCATTGAAACCTGTACTAGGATTAGTGGGCTCTTGAGATTGAGATATCTAGGTGGATTCCATTGACGGAAGCACCGTACGAAAAAGCGAGAAAGTATTTGGCGTCGATTGAAACAGTTCTTGGTAGGATAGAGATTTCCCAAGTTTCTTCGACTATCGACGGGGAAATTGTCAGATCGATTATCACTACAGCTCAATCTTATGTTGAAGACGCGAAGCATTATCTCGAAGAGAAGCCTTCAACAGCCCTCGCCGCCGTCTCATATGCTGAAGGTTTACTAGATGCCCTTAGGCTGTTAGGAGTGGCAAGGTTTGCTTGGCCTGAAGCTAGAGGGCGATAAGCATTGAGGAGGAAGATTGTTCTTGCAACAGGAGCTTTCGATCTCCTTCACTATGGTCATCTAAATTTCCTTGAAGAGGCAAAGAGAGCTGGAGGAAGGAACGCTAGGCTCATTGTGATAGTTGCTAGGGACAAGACGGTTGAGGCGCGTAAGGGTAAGAGACCCGTCGTACCCGAGGATCAGAGGCGCGCGTTGATCGAAGCTTTGAAGCCAGTAGACGACGCGATATTAGGCTTTGAAGATATGAATTACAGCGCTGTCATTGAGAAGCTCAAGCCCGACGTGATTGCAGTGGGCTACGATCAGTCAGATATCAAGAGAGCGGTTGAGGAAATCATAGAGAAGAAGGGGTTGAAGATTAAGGTCTTTGAGGCAAAGAAGCTTTCCGCAGATGACATAGACAGTTCCTCTAAGATCAAGAGGAGGGTAATAGAACTTGAAAGGAACAATTCGTAAACGTGCCGCCCTGATGCGTTTTGCATATACTGGGATTCGTGTGCGAAACTTGGGTCGATCCTTACGGTTCTACAAGAAGATTATGGGGATGCGGGAGATCTTGAGGGGAGAGATGAAGGCAGGAGGAATCTTCGTTCAACTGAAGAGTCCGAGATCCAGACAGCTACTAGAACTTAACTATTATCCTCTTAGGGCAAGGTATTACGAGCGTTATGATTCAGGTTCAGAGCTGGATCACCTAGCCTTTTGGACAAGAGATGTCGACAAGAGGTTCAAGGAGCTAACCTCGAAAGGCGCGAAGACAGGTGTCAGGCCTTTTTCGGAAGGTGGGTACAGGCTGGCGTTCGTCAAAGATCCAGATGGCATCTGGATCGAACTAATAGGATTGGACAGGAGAGCGAAACGAGAATAGCGGAGCCTATCCTAACGGACGAAGCTGACTCTAACAGTGTCCCCGTCCTTTAGGTTCAGCTTCTTTCGTAGGTTGGATGACGCCAGAATCTCAAGCACATCCTCTCCGTAATGGCTTCGCAAAGCCACTACGACAAACGCCTCTGCTTCGCCATTAACCAGAACTGAGTAGCACCTTCCTGATCCGAAGCTTCTCGTCCCGTTCCTGAACCCCTCAATTTCGATGTAGCCCATAGAGCCCATAAGGCTTCGATCTTTGAGATGCTTCTTCCTCAGCCTGACATTTAGGGTTCCAGGATAAGGAGTGAAACCGAGCTTTTCTCGAAACTGTCGCATGTACACTGGCCGACTCACGTAGTATGCGCCTTCCCCCAGACCGGAGAAGACCTCTCCTTCAAGCGTCAACTCTGTCCTCGGTCCTTCAAGTACTCTGTGCAAGGTGTGATACATCTTGTTAAGTTCATTCATGCCCTTCTCAGTTATTTGGACGGCTTCGCCTCGTGTCGCTCTCTCCCGTTTGATCATCCCCTGATTCTCAAGCTCGATCAAGTGTCTTGAGACTGTCTGCTGTGAGAAGCCCAGTTTGCCAGCGATGTTCACGGTGGTGTGGGGCTCGCCAGGACGGGAAGTGACTTCGGCCAATCTATAGAGAGTGATCAGAAGCCAAGGCTTCACGACGTCATTGCCTCCTTCATCCTGTTTGCCTCACTGTGCGCCAAACTGATTGGATCCCTAGGCCATGCAGAGATGCATCGTGAAACTATCTTGGTTGCGTCTCGTAGCGAAATCTTGTGCCCAACGCTGACGTATGATAGCCTTCCAGATTTTCCTTGAAGGATCGCCCCTATTGTTTCTCCTCGATCCCTCAGCCTAGCTTCAGAGATCGTTCCGCACAGCCTACTCTTGGCAACTCCAATCGTGGGAGCGTTCAATGCGATTCCAACGTGGCAAGCTAAACCGAATCTTCTGGGGTGGGCGTATCCCTGTCCATCGACCAAGTAGACGTCAGGGCGTTTCTTGAGTTCTATTGCTGCAGCAAATATGATTGGGGCTTCACGGAAAGCAAGAAAGCTTGGCACATAGGGGATGGCAGCCTCCCCGCGAGCGGTGACAGTTTCCTTTGGCTCCATCGTTTCAATATCGACAGTGACAGCAGCTCCGAACGCTATCTTGCCCTCGTATGCTGAATCCAGCCCTGCCACAAGCTTCACTTTCTTTGGGAGATAGCTTCTCCGTCTAACCAGTCTCCTCATTCTCATCTGCAGCTCTGACGCCTGCTCTAGCGAAAAGCCTGGAGGGAGACTGATCAGGTATCTTCTACGTGCGTCTGAACAGATCTGTCTCATTCTGAGTATACCGTCACTTAGGTCCGGCAACGATGTTGTCAAGCAGGTGTGGCTTTCTTCCTCTTTACTTCGTCATGGAGGCTTCTGATCGCTTTCTCAAGTGACACCCTTCGAACCTCAGTGATGACATCACCGCGAGTAGACTCGATGATCCGTCTAGCTGCATCAGCCTTTACTCGAAAGGTCGGAACTATTGCTGTATGATCCAAGGTCAGCAGGTTCTCATAGAGCTCCTCCATTGTCCTCAAAGTCTTCTCCGCTTCGCTTGTCTTTCCCTTCCTAAGATGGTTCAGAGTAAGTCGCCTGAGCTCACCGATCAAATCCAAAACACCCAAGATGTAAGGTACTGGCTCCACACCCACTTCTTTCAACGAAGCCACCTTTCTATCTCTCAGTAGCCCGTACAGAAGCATCGCCTCGGCATACTCCTGATACGCCACAAGAACGCTGCCAGACTGCTTAAGTTCAGGATTCTTCCTCAGAAGGGCGCTGATTCGCGAGAGGGATTCCTTAGCGTCTTTGAGAGAACGAGCCGCTCGGCCCATCTCACCTCTGTGCATCTGGATGATTGACCAGTCAGACAGCCTCGTAGCGATTCTCGAGGCCTCAAGCACCTTCTCGCGAACTTCATCAAAACTAGTAAGCTCCTGTTGGATCTGCTTGAGGTCCTCGCTCTGTATCAACAATACTGCACCTACGTGCCTCATTCAGTAGAGATATTGCTGGATGAGTGATAAACGGTTTGTTCTAGTTCGCCCTCAGGCATCAGGAGCAATCCTGTTTAGGTGAATAGCCTGAGCTTCACTCACTTTTCTAGGGGCATTCGGACAAGGCCGTGACGTTCCTTATCCATTTTGATGCCAACCAGGCGCGAACCAATGCCATAGACTGATAATTGCAGAAAGATGGTTGACTTCGCCGGGGGAACTTGGTCTGTCCAAGGGATTTAACCCAGCCCTTCTGAAGGCTGTTGGCGAGGGCGTAGCAGCGCTTAGTGAAATGGTTAGAGATGCAGTATATCATCACGTTCAAAGAAGGTTCAAGATAAGGCGTGAGGAGACCCGAGGAAGCTTGAAGTTTTCCGTGAAGCCTTGGAGGGCTTGTTGGCCGAGGGAACAAGGGTTGTTAAAACGTTAACTCCTAAGAATCTCTATGCCAAGCTCGGCTTGGATTCTGAGGAGCACCAGAACTGGACGCTAGTCGACTATGTCAACAGTGCAGCGAGGGCTACGACTGGTCACTGAAGAAGAATGAAAAAGATACATCTCTAAGACATATTCTGCTGTGCCGGCCAGGTCTGTTCGCGTTCGTGGCTTATGGAGACAGA
>CAZZFQ010000083.1:0-4733 GCA_964653695.1 uncultured Candidatus Bathyarchaeia archaeon
GAAAGGATTTGAGGTCGTTGACCATGACCTGAACCTTTACAGGCTTGGCGAGAGGATCTTCTCCGACGAGGAAGGGCAAGACGAGATTGTGATAACCAACGTGAGTCTTCCGAAGAAGATCATAACCATAGAGATCTAGAAGCAAATAGGAGGTTTGTATCCTAGATGGATATCGGAAGATGCTGGAAGTTCAACGACGATGAACAACCTCCTTACCCGACCATCGAGGTTACACTCTCGTCAGCTGATTACAAAGTAACTATCAGCCCAAAAGTCGACACGGGCTTCAACGGTTCGTTCGCAATAGACAAGGAGACTGTGAAGAGACTTCGCCTCGCACCAGTTGGCACGATTCTCGTGAAGACTGCGACCGGACATAGCGAAGTGTCAGTATACGTTGTGGACGTGACCCAACAAGACTTAGCCATCACCCAAAAAACACTCGCAATAGGCACCGAGCGCTCTCTTGTGGGGAGAAAACTACTTGAGAGCACAACATGGCTTCTCGACTGCAAGAAGGGAAGGTTCTGCATCATGACGGATTTGAGTTAACTAGAGATTATTGTCGATGAGGCCCCTGTATCGATGTGTAAGTATTCGATGAAGGTCCTGATAGCTCTTCGGGCGATTGTTCTGTTCGCTCTCGCCGTTTCGTACATTCACTCACTTCTAACGTCTTGAGCCGAGATCAACCAATCTCTAGAGGCCCCTACTGCGCAACGGAACCACATACGTGTGATTCCGCAATGTGGGAGTAGGCATTATGAGTCGGAAATTCCCACTCGTCGGTGGGAGAAACTTGAACCGGGAATCCTCGACGTAAAGGTTGCTAAGAAGGAGCAGATAGTGATACCGAAGCCTCTCAGAGAAAAGTTCAGAATCAGGGAGGACTCCCATGTGACACTCGTCGCCACCGAAGAAGGTGTTGTGATCAGGCCTGCTCTCCAAAGGCCTTGGTCAGGCTTACGAGGCCTCCTGAAAGGTGCCTTCACTGTCGAAGAACTCGATCGGCTACTCAAGGAAGCAGGGCGATCCCTGCGAAAGGCAAAGTAGCCCCTCGACAGCCAACCCACTCTACGTAGTCGACGCTCATGTCTTGGGGGCCTATTTCCTAGACGAGCTTCCAGAGAGAACTGACCGAGTATTCAGAGAGGCCGAGCTTGAGAAGGCAACCCTAGTCGTTCCATCAATCGTTATAGCCGAGTTGATCTATGCCTATGAAAAGGCCAAGCTAGCTGCAAGGGCCTGGGAAATGTTCGATAAGCTCGATACGTACCCTTGCTTCACAATTCACCCTCTCGATGAGCCGCTCTTGAAGATCATACCTGAAATCAAGCTGCAGGAACTTCACGACCGAATCATCGTCGCCACATGCATCTGTACAAAAGCAAAAGCACTTCTCACAAAAGACCAAGACATACGATCTTCCAAGCTCGTACCGACAATCTACTGACACCCCTGAGCATGCATGATGTTCTTTCTTAGGACCGGGCCTGACAAGTTTGACTTCTCCAACGGCCGTCAATCTGATGGGCAGATATGGAGGTTGCCCATCTTCTGAGGTGCCCATGGCGCCGGGTTGGATTCCAACTAATGACCGACAAACGGCGCTCTTAGCCCTTCCAGTCACGCTCATACCCGTGCCAGTCGCGATCTTCTCGGCCTTTCCTAGGCATCACCCATCGGATAAGCGACCGCGACGCATAGTCTTGGCGATTCAAGACACCGCAACGACAAATCTGCTCAGGCCGAAGCAAGCCGCTTGACAGGAGCCCCGAATACCAAGCTTCCACAAGCTTGACTATCGACATATGCGGGTCGCCCAAGAACAAGACCGGTATCCATACAATCCTCTGCGGCAGGATAGCCCCAATCCCAACCCAAGGACTACAGGCTCCCCAATTCGAGTCATTCACCATCTTCTTGGACATCAGCGGGGTGCAAGTTTGACTCAAGATCACCTCAATTCCGACCATAGCAACTGATGTGTTTGAAAGCCGTTGCACAGCTACATACGCAAAGGTTAAAACAGTATCCCAACTAATCCAGTTCTGTGAAATGAAATGTTAAGAATCAAGGTCAAACTTGGAGATAAGGGTCAGCTGGTAATCCCCAAGGTTGTCCGTGAAAGCATAGGCCTTGTGGAAAACAGCATAATAGTCCTAGATGTCAAGGACAAGGCCATAGAGATCAAGGCACTAGATGCAAACGTGCCGCAGAAGTGGCAGGCAGTGGCGGAGAAAGAGGGGCTGGATGTAACCAAACGACTCGTATATGGGGACAAGCTCTATCAGCAGGTCTTCAAGTAAATGATCTACCTAGATGCCAACTTTTTCATCTTCGCTCTCTTAGACAACACCTCTAAAGGCGAAAGAGCAAGAGACATACACAGGAGAATAGCTAACGGAAGGGAGAAGGGGGCCACATCGCCCTTAGCAATCGATGAACTCATGTGGGTTCTGATTCGAGCTGAAAAGGAACATCTCCTAAGAATGGCTGTGGAGGACATCTATTCAACACCTAACCTCGACATGACCACTATCACTTCGACAATACCCTTGGTCGCCCTTGAGATCATAGAGCGCTACAAGCTCAAGCCACGAGACGCCTTTCACATAGCAACGATGAAGGAATACAAACTCAAGGAGATCGTAACAGACGACAGTGACTTTGACAGAATTGAATGGATCAAGCGCATCAAACTCTGAAATCGCCGTTCGCAACGGGAAGCTCCGCACACAGCTAGGTCTGATTGACTCTACAGATCCAGATACACAAAACGATACATCTCAGGAGGGACTCTCATGGCATCCAGCATACTGACAAGTCATCGGAGAATGAAAGAGTTGATGACACAGATTGGGCGACAGATGATTGCGCCTGTTGGATGCCTTTGAACTGCTAGCTCAGGTTCTAGTGGCTGCTCGGTGCCTTTTCTAGCCTATAAGAGCAGTTTGTCCTCCTAAGTCCCTCACTTTTCAATTCGTTGAGTTTCCGCTTCAGCTCGGTGTAGATCGGACTGCTGTTGATCGGAATGCCCTGTTCCACAGCCTCAATCGCTTTGACATTAAGATCACCAAGCATATCCAAGAATTCTCGGGGGGTATAGCCCACTGCCTCAAAGTTGAAACGATTATTGATGGATGGGGCGAGTTCTTCAAGGCGCTGCAGGAAGGATTTCTCGAAATCAGCTATCACGATCAGGTCTACATCACTCCAAGGCATATCCTCTCCGAGCGCTGTTGACCCAGAAAGTATGATTGTGGGCGCATCGTAGAGGCGTGTAAGCCTGTCGCAGTACTCCTGCAGTTCCTTGCGAAATTCAGGGGATAGGAGCCTTGTCACAGAAGCTGCCTCTGAACATACTCAATGACTTTGGTTGCGTATTCCAGAGCCCTCCGGCTGACAACCTCGTCATAGCTCTGGTGTGGAGTGCCGGAAGGAATAGCGTTTGGATATCGGGAGGGAACGTAATGCCTATCGAGTTCGGAGGCCAGAGAAAGAAGCTCTTCTAGGCTCTCATGTTTCGCCTCGGCATACCGCAAAAGAAGCTCACGTACCGAGTAGCCGAAAGGGGACTTCCCAATCGAGTAGAGAAGCGCTTTAGCAGCCTTCTCGACCGAACGGCCGTTCCTGTTCTTGGCATTACACTTCGCAGGGAGAGTTCTCAGCCGGCAATCCGAAATCCCGGCATAATTGGCTCTCAAAGGACACGCCACGTGCCGATTGAAAGTAAGGTAGGGGCTAGCGCAGACTTCACGAATCAATATCCTGCTTGCGGGCCGAAGTCGTGGTGCGCCGGACGGGACCTTCCTAATGTTCAAACGTTCTGAGCAGCTAATCGCAAGCGTTCTGCAACAGGAACACGTCCCCTCAGAAAAGCTCGACATCAATTCCTCCTTGAGACACAGACTATTGTATCTGAGTCAAATGATCTCGTCTAGAGCTTGAATCTTGAACCCGGGGTTCATTCCCATCAGCAATTCGTCACATTCTCTTCTTCCCTTCAAGTGTTTGAGGTCGTCGTCTTCGGTCACCAGCGCGCTGCATCGGTTCACAGCTGATGAAAGAATGAGGCAATCTATGAAGTCGGTAAGTATGTTTCTGAATCTGAAGGCTGTGAGTAGGATCGTGCTTTCATAGATTGGAACGATCTCTACCGTCTCATTGTAGATGATTGCTCTTATGCCTCTGGCCACTCTCTCGGGAGCAAGCTTTCGCGTGGCGACGAGCTTGGCGCCTTTGGCGGATAGCTCAAAGAGGCTTATGTCGCTAATAGAGACTTGATGACCTTCCCGCATCAGTCTGACCAAAGCGTCACTTGGAATCTTCCTGACTGAGACGCCTATGGCCGGTAGAATGTAGGTGGTGTCCAGCAGCAGTCTCAAGATTCAGCCTTCTTAGAAAGCTCCTTTCTGAACCTGTGAAATTCCTCAAGGGTCACCTCGACGGTAGGAGCATCATTCAATACGTCCTCAAGGCTAGGCACCGGTTCAACCACAAGCCTTCCTTCTTCTATCTTGTAGACGACCGCCGTGTTGGGACGCAGACCCAGCCTTTCCCTTATCTTCTTTGGGGGAAACAGCTCCCCTTTCGAGCCTACTCGATTTCCCGCCATTTTTCTAACACGCCGAATAACTTGGCAGGCCTGCGAAATAATAAATGTTTCGGACACCATGGATCCGCCTCTTGTTTCCCGATTGAGAGCACGAAACGTCGGAAGGGGCAGAGGT
>CAZZFQ010000084.1:0-4730 GCA_964653695.1 uncultured Candidatus Bathyarchaeia archaeon
CCGGGCCTGTACCCAAACGTCTCTCGGTACCATGGTTGGAGATGTATCGGGATAGGCCAATGCACGTCTGTCTCAACTCCTGCTGCGGCAAGACTTCTCTGGAGCTCTTCTCTTGTCATGCCTGCCTCTTCTTCGTTAAGCACGACTGTATACTGGTAATAGACATGTTTGACGTTCTGGAGAACGCGCTGAGGAGTCAGGGCGGGCAGGTCACGGATCTCGCTGGTCAGGCGGCTTGCGTTTTTGATTCGTCCCTGGATGAGATTGTCAAGCATCTTGATTTGGGCTTCACCGATTGCGGCAGCAATCTCAGTCATTCGGTAGTTGTATCCAAGCTTGACGTGAAGGTATTTACCCTTCTGTCCTTGGTTACGTAGGATTCTGAGCGAAGCAGCTGCCTCATCGTCATTTGTCGCTATGAACCCTCCCTCGCCTGTGTGAAGGTTCTTTGTGGCGTAAGTGCTGAAGCAGGCGAATTCGCCTGTATTCCCAACTTTCGTTCCATGATACTCTGCGCCGATTGCTTCTGCAGCGTCCTCCACTAGGTGCAGGTTGTATCTCTCAGCGATCTCGCATATGTGCTCCATCTCAGCGGCCTGGCCAAAGACATGAACCGGTTCTATGGCGACGCTCTTGCTTGTCACCGCCTTCTCAATCTGTCTGGGGTCAATGTTGAAGGTTTCCGGGTCGATATCGACAAAGACAGGTGCCCCACCTGACTGGACGATCGCGTTCGCCGAAGCTGAAGGGCGTGGTGATGACTTCTCGGCCTGGCCTGATGTCCAAGCTGAGAAGGCTGAGGTGGAGAGCAGCTGTTCCCGAGTTCACTGCCACAGCGTTCTCAGCGTTCAAGTATTCTGCGACCGATTCCTCAAATGACTCCACGATTGGCCCCGATACGAGACGCCCAGAACGAAGCACAGAAAGAACTGAATCCTCAATTTCCTTGTCGTGGTAAGGCTGAGCGATCCTTACTTGCATTCAGACTGACACCACTTTTGCCCGTCATCAGCATCTGCTTTGACTCAGTAGTTAAGCGCTTACCTTCTAGACAATCGCGATATCCAAGACGATTTGATACCAGTTTGGTCCCACGGTTCGGACAACTCTTCCGTATTCTATGGTGAAACTCCTTGACTGAATGCCCAGCTTTTCTGCGATCTTCAAAGCGGTCTTCTCGACTGGATCTTCATGCTTGTATGCGTGTGCGAAATCGTAGTAGTGGATTGTTCCTCCTTCAGGGCCTATCGCTGCCAAAGCTGAATGTAGGTATGCATATGCTTTCTCAGGAAGGGGCATGAGAACCCTGTTCATGCACCCTCTGAGGAGGCTTTCTGCTGTGTATCGGGCGTCAGCAAACACAACCGTGACCTTATCTCTCACCTTGTTCAATCGGATATTCCTGAGTTGATATCTAACGGCTTCAGGGTTCAAATCTACAGAATAGACATGTGCCTTCGAGGATCGTTTGGCGATCATTACTGAGAAGCATCCTACGCCTGAGAACATGTTCAATACCCTTTCTTGAGCACTTGAATAGCGGCAAAGCTCAGCAACGCGGAATCTCTCGTGAAGAAGACGAGGAGAGAAATACGTTCTCGCAAGGTCCACCTCGAACACGCATCCATGTTCTCTGTGAAAAGTTACAGTCTTCTGCTCGCCGGACAACCATTCCAGATTCCGTGTCCTAAAATCACCTTCAACAGCTCCCACTTGCGCAAGTACAGTCTTGATGTATGGCAAGCGTCTCTGGAGGGCCTGACCAATAAGAAAACGCTCAGCCTCAAGCTGTTCTGGTACCCTGATTACAGCTATGTCACCGACAACGTCAAAACCTCTTACTGTCAGGGCAACCTTGTCTTCCTCAAGAACGCCTCTCAGCGCTTCAACGACTATTCGGTGTCTACCTCTCATGTTCTTGTCACTTCCCTTCGATGCTCGGATATGTCAAGCCACCATGTGGCCCGTATTCCTGATGAAGATCGCCCTTTTCGACAATCTAAGTCGAAGTGTTTATTATGAGGCTATCTACTACTTGCACGAAGTTTGTCTCATCCTTGAGATAATTCCGTGGAGACCCGATTCATGAGCGAAGAGGAACCTCCAAAAGAAGAGAAAACAGAGAAGGCCGCCGGGATCGAGTATGAATGCGTCAGTTGCGGAGCGAGAGTAACGGCGGAGCAATTGGCAGTGACGCCTGAGATAAAGTGTCCAATCTGTGGGTATCGAATCCTGAAAAAGGTAAGGCCACCAATAGTCCGACACGTAAAGGCGCGATAGAAGCCATGGAAAGTGCTATTTGACGTATCTTTGCGATTATCAACTTGAGATCACTGAAGGCAGCGACGTTTCTTACCAAGAATGATTGTTGTCAAACGTGTTCTTGCACATTCAAGAAGCGGAGAGTGCACCTTGCAGGCCCTGAGTACCAGGAAGACTAGGCGTAGGCGAGGTCTGATCCGTTGGAAGAGGTTCCACCATCTTGGGATGGGAGTGGAGTACCCGGAGAAGGTGCGCTGGAAATGCGTGCGTTGTACCATGTGTTGCCAAGACACCTCTATGCGGAAGCGTTGCATAAGACTCCTAGACGAGGAAATTTCAGGGATCCGCGCTGAAACAGGTCTTAAAGCAGAGGATTTCTCGATTCCATTCACTCATTCTCCTCCTTACACTCACGAGATGCGAAAGTTGGATGGGAGATGCGTCTTTCTCAAAGATGGACTATGCTCAATCTACGACGCCAGGCCAATAACGTGCGTGTTCTACCCGTTCTTCCTGAACCGGATAGATCAGGAACTTTACAGGTTCGAACTTACGCCCGAGAAATGCGTCGGATTAGGTATAGGCCACGAAGTATCCGAGAAGCAGTTTGTCCGCCTATTCAATCTTGCGACTAGGCGATTGAAAAGCGAAGACGACACTGAGGGGACTTAGTTTTATAGACTTGACGACAAAGTCATAGTTCACTCCGTTAACGAGTGATAGTGTTTGTCCAAGCCAGACAAGTACGAACTGCTTGCTGAAACAGCAAGGAGAAGGGGGTTCTTCTGGTCGTCGTTCGAGATCTACGGTGGGGTCAGCGGTTTCATAGACTACGGGCCGCTGGGTATTGGCCTGCGTCGGAAAATCGAGGAGAAATGGCGAGACTTCTTCATCAGACACGAAGGCCTTCTGGAGTTGGATACACCGGTCATAGTTCCTGAGAAGGTCTTTGAAGCGTCAGGGCATGTTGAACACTTCAAAGATCCAATCGTCGAATGCGTAGCCTGTAAGCGATCTTATCGAGCTGACCATCTCCTGAAAGAGAGAGCCAACATTGATGGGGAGCTTCTCTCACTTGAGGAAATAGACAAAGAAATCAGGAAGAACTTCGTTAGATGCCCAGAGTGCGGCGGCGAACTGTCAAAGCCCAGACAGCTAGGAACTATGTTCGAGACCACAATTGGGCCATATGCGGAATCCACGGCATATGGAAGACCAGAGACGGCTCAGGGGATTTTCATAGACTTCAAGCGCTTATATGAGATCGCACGAGAGAGGCTTCCACTGGGAATTGCACAGATAGGCCGGAGCCTGAGAAACGAGATCTCGCCGAGACAAGGCCCTCTCAGGCTGAGGGAGCTAAACATGATGGAGTTCGAGTTCTTCTTTGACCCCGAGAATCATCAGTGCCCTAAGTTGGAGCAGGTAAAGGATGAGATCTTGAGGTTGGTTCCCGCGGAGAACAGAGCGAAGGGGCTGGAGGAACCGATCTCAATGACAGTTATGGAGGCAGTCCGAGGCGGCTACATTCTGAACTCTTGGGCAGCATACTTCATGGTTCAATCGAAGAGGTTCGTTACGGCTCTTGGTGTTCCTCCAGAAAGACAGAGGTTTCATGAGAAGCTGCCGAAGGAACGGGCCCATTATTCGGCTCAAACCTATGACCACGAGGTTCTGCTTGACAGGTGGGGATGGATTGAGCTAGCCGGCCACGCCTACAGAACAGACTTCGATCTCAAGGCGCACATGGAAAGCTCAGGTGTCGACATGAGGGTCTTCAAGCCGTATGACCACCCTGTTAGAAAGAAGGTCAAAAAGCTTGTTCCGCAGCTTCACTCCTTAGGAAAGAAGATAGGCGCAGCGACCAAGGAGGTTACAGGCCTAATCGGAAGCCAAGACGTGAAGATGTTTGAGGATGCAATGACCTCCAAAGGTTATGTTGAGATTGGAGGCTACAGGATCGAGCCTCAGGATGTCAAGATAGTTGAGGAAACGATTGAGGAGACAGGCCGGAGATTTCTTCCCCATGTGATTGAGCCAAGCTTCGGTTCAGATCGGCTCCTTTACGCTACCCTTGAGTACTCGTACTCCCGAGAGAATGACAGAGTCGTTCTCCGTATTCCGAAAGACTTGGCGCCAGTGCAGGCAGTAGTCCTACCTTTGATGGCTAAGAACGGGCTCCCAGAGAGGGCTAAGAGGTTGCACCAAACGTTGCTGGATGAGGATTTCGATGTTGAATATGACGAAGCGGGCTCCATAGGCCGAAGATATGCCAGAGCAGACGAGGCAGGTGTCCCTGTCGCCGCCACCATTGACTACGAGACATTGACAGATGACTCTGTCACATTGAGGGACAGAGACACTTGGAAGCAGGTCAGAGCTGGGTCCGCTGAACTGCCGGGACTCCTACGCGAATACATCAAGGGGAAAATGGAATTCAGCCAACTAGGAAGAGCAGTCACGTCAAC
>CAZZFQ010000085.1:0-4559 GCA_964653695.1 uncultured Candidatus Bathyarchaeia archaeon
GGGAGGCGAGTTAAACATATGTTGCGATGGTCTGCGGGTACTTCCTCATAAGCAGCCTCTCAAGTTCGAGCCTCAACTCTCTGTCCAACTCTGCCTGTCTTTCAGATATGACTCCAATGCCTCTTGCAGAGTGGATGACAGGTCCTTGAAGGATCCCGGGTGACGTTATCTCAGTCGAGGCTATGGGGTCGGTTCTCATGACTCTGGCAAGCAACCTTGAGGGGGTTTCGCCTGATCTCAGAGCCAACGCGACTCTCATCATCTGGCTCTCCGATAGTGGTCGTAATCCAAATGTGTAGGGGGAGATTTTCTCGATAGTCTCGAAGCTTACAACTTTGCCTCTGACGCCGAAGCCTACTGAATGGAAAGGGTTGATTTGTTCCTCCTTTATGAGCCACATGTCAGAGTCATGCGAGACAGCTAGGTCGAAATGGCCTCTTCCATCTCTTCCAACGAAGACTCTCCACCCGCTGGGGTTTGAGTCATATCTCTTCAAGATTTCTTTCTTGATGTCCTCAGCGGGCTCCATTCTTTTCGCCTGTTATGTCAGACGTTATCTGCATCCTCTGCGGCCGGAGATATTAGTGTTTGTCAATGGCAGTTTTGCTCAGAGGAGGAATGTTCGCTGCAGAAATACCGTGATCAACATGAATCCCAAGCCGCATATCAGTGAGAGAGGAAGGCCGGGGAAAGTGCTTCGTTTCTCTAGCATTTTAAAGCCTAGAAAGGTTCCAACTATTATGCCGATGGAGGCTGATGCGTACGGGATGAGCCCAAAGGAGAGCATTGTGTGGCTAGCAAGCATGGAGTAGAAGACAAGGTCCCCTAATCCCACCGTCAGGTCTCCGAATGTCAAAGTTGCGCCGGAGAGGCTTTCAAGTTCTGTCTTCTCAGCAATCTTCCCGATTGGTCCCTTGAAGACCGCCAGTATGTCATAGCCAGCCAATCCTAGCAGAAGCATGATCGTCGTAAGTGTCGGTATCGACGCCCCGAGGAATGTCCCTAGCATCGCGCCCAGAGAGGTAACTGAGGCGAGTTGAATCGGGCCCTTTGTCCAGTTGATCGCGTATGAAAGAGCGACTGTTAGAGCTAGCGCAGCGACAATATTGATCCAGTCAGCGAACTCCCCAGTAATCCTAACGATCACAAAGAGGGCCGCCAAGTACCAGTTCAATAGCGTGAAGAGGACCAGAACAACAGCTACCCTAATGATCGCCCTGAATATCTTCTCCATACCGTGCTTGACGAGTAAATACATCACAGTCGCAATCACAGCCATAATCACGACGAAGAATGTCATGTTCAGGGTTGCGCCGGAAGGGGTTTCTGGAAACGCAGTTATGCTTTCAACTTCTATCTTCGACTCAAGAATCCCAACAGCGAGGATACCGGCCGAGATCAAGGTGCATATTTCAGGCAGCAAATGCATAGCTTTGGCTCTAAACTTCTCTTCCAATCTGCTTTCCGACCTTGACCCAACAGTTCTCGCAGAACTGCTCACTCTTCATGTCCGTGTCTCTTATGCTATTCGAGAAATACATGACGCAGGATGGATCTGAGCAGTGTTCCAAGCCGAAGGTGTGGCCGAGTTCGTGAACTGCCTCCTTCACCATTCTAAGCTGGAAAAGATGGCTATCACCAACCATACCATCCACAGGTTTCAGTCTATTCGTCGAAATCACGGCAACCCTGTCGAAGGCTTGGCCAAAGACAAAGTTCAGTCCAGGTGCAAAGAGATCTTCATCTGTTACTCCTAGAACTCTTGTTCTCTCGTCTTCGGGAAGGATTCGCAATAGGCTTGAAAGAAGGCGTGACGCGAGAAATTGATTTCTAGAGGAAATGAAGGAACCGTCAGGGACTCTTGCTGAATCAACGACTTTCACCTCGACGCCTACGAAAAGTTGGTGCAGTCGGCGTCCCAGCACCTTGAGTCTCTTCTGATCTGTGCTTCCGAAAGGCACAACTATTATGCCTACGACGCTATCAGATCTCGACGACTTGCCCTGTTCTAGGAGCTTCTGCATTGAGGCCGATCTCCTTGGAAGCCCAGTCCGCTAGTTTGCCGCAGTTTCCCTCAGCTCCGTGAACTACAAAGATCTTGGCCTTTCCGCCTATTCTCGAAAGCGTCTGTCTGAGTTCGTTCTTGCCGCAGTGTGAGGAGAAATCGAACTTTTCGACATAAGCATCTACCTTCTTCATTCTTCCGTGAAGCATGAATTGTCTTCTCTCCTGAAGAATCCTTCCTGGGGTGCCGGGTATTTGGAAGCTGACGAGAAAGATTGCGTTCCTGTTATTGGTTGCAATGGACTCCATGTAGAATATCGCGGCTCCTCCCTTCAGCATTCCGGCCGGGGAGACGATTATGGAGGGTGTCCTTGCCGCTTTCCTTCTGTCCTGCCACTTGTCTATCCACTGGGCTCGGCGTATTGCTCTGGAAAAGAGATCAGGATCTCTGAGCGAATCCGGATGCTCGGCGAGGATTCGGTTTGCCTTCAAGGCCATTCCGTCCACGAAGATGGGGTGATCGAAGTGGTATGCTTCAAGAACGCATAGTATCTCCTGCGATCTTCCCACACCGAAGGCTGGAACTAGGGCTGTGCCTCGGTTCTCAACTATCTCCGATGCCCTTTGGACGAATTCTTCCTCCATTTTCTTTCTGTCGGGATGATCATCCTCAGCATATGTGGATTCAATGACCACAGCGTCCAAGTCTTCATAGTCCTGTTCAGCGCCAACAAGAAGTTGAGTCTTAGACGTATTGAAATCTCCAGTGTATAGGAGCCTCTTTCCTTCACTCTCTATCAGTACTTGGCTGCTTCCGGGTATGTGTCCAGCGTTAAGAAGAGAAACGTTAGCATTCCCGGCGGCTATCTGCTTCCTGTGAGGGAGATCAATGCAATGCGCCATCATTGATTCCAAATCCAGGAACTCAAAGGGGAGGTAGTATCCAGTGAGATGTATGAAATCCTTGATGAGTAACTCGGTTTGTTCAAAGGTTGGTTCAACCCCATATGTAGGGATCTTGCCTCTAATGTAGAAGATCGGGGTTGAGCCCGTATGGTCTAGGTGAGCGTGAGATAGGAAAACCGCGTCTATATCTTTTGGAGAGATGTGGACAGGGAAGCCAACTTCATGGTCCATCATGACTCCATAGTCTAGAAGAATGTTTCTCTCTCCACACTGGACCGCTATGGCTGATCTTCCAACCTCCTCACAGCCACCTAGAAATCGTATCTTCAATATCTTGCACCGATATGTTGCAGCCTCGAATTCTCAGTTGGCGTCGTTAACGGTGACGCCGAGTTTCATAAACTCTCTTTCTGAGAGAAATCGTCTGCTTCGTTCGCATCGTCATGTAGATTCAGACTAAAAAAGTTTGCGAGAGACGTTTTTATTGAGCTGCGCATGACATAGTCTAGTCGGTGCACATGCCAGTACGATTCGAGGCTCCTAAAGGCAAGTTCAAGGATTGCACTTTGCTCGCAGGATTCCATGGCATAGGTGAAACTGGATACATAACAGTGTCATACATTGTTCATGCCTTGAGGGCGAGGCGGGTAGGATTCATACGAACAGCGAATCCTCCTGCCTTTGTGACTACCGCACGGAATGGCCTGTTGACTCCTTTCGAGATCTACAGAAGAGGAAACCTAGTCATGGTCAAGCTTGAGTTTCCCCCTCATAGAAGCGAGGAGGCAGAGATGGCTCGCACGATGGCTTGTTGGGCTATTGAAGAGAGATTCAGAGAGGCACTTCTTGTAGGAGGCTTGGATGTTGGATTCAGGAACGGCAGACATGAGTCAAGGATCGTTCCCACAAGAGCGTGCTGGACCAGAGCGAAGGAGTTCGCCATACCCTTGCTGGAGCAGGGGCTATACGTCTACGGCCCTCTGGCAATCATGCTTGGCGAATTCGAAGCCAACAATTTCCCAGCTGTGGCAATACTTCCATATGCAGATATGTCACGGTCGGATCCGAGAGCAGCATTGGTTGCCGTTCGGACAGTTGCGAAGGCCTGCGAACTGAAGATGGACATCTCTGATCTTGAGAACTATGCAAAGGTCATCGAGGCCGACCTAGATCAGAGAACGAGGATAGCTAGGAAATCTGTTCACGGAATGTACGTTTAGCCCCCGTCGAATAGGTCCGCGCAAAGCCTCCGATAATATCTCCTACTGGAGTGTCGATGCACAACAAGACAACCGCTGTGTATTCTAGGTTAAGGACCGACGTATGCCTAGACGTTCTTTTGCTACTTTGAAGAGAGTTTTGACGGCGTCCTTGCTCCATGGTGCGTCTCCCGTATAGGAGATGCTGAGTCTCATGCGAGTCTTGCGTGAAAGTCTTTTCAAAGCAGGTATCAGACGCCTACTCAAAGAATCGTTGGTGGCATGCAGAATTACCGCTTCGTAGCCTGAAGATGCGACATACTCTAGAATGGTGCTTGCGACGAAACGCTCAGTTTCTTGGTCTGTGGGGGTTGGGTACTCTGTTTGTGACAACGGGTAGACATCGTCGATCTCTAGTGGAATCACTCCGTATGGGGAGCCGTACATACA
>CAZZFQ010000086.1:0-4481 GCA_964653695.1 uncultured Candidatus Bathyarchaeia archaeon
GGACGCTCAAAGAAGAAGGATATCGTGGTATCGGTCGGAATTCCACTTGTCGGAAGTGAGGTCCTTCCCGGCGATAAGAAAGGGCTAGTAGCAGACGCCAAGGACCTTCTCAAGCTCCTTAACCTAGACTTCGTCCACGAAGTCATACCCGTGGGATCTCATGGCGTCCTACATGAGGCCAAGACAATCGCCAAAGAATCTCATCTGAAGTTGCAGTTAGCTCATCGAGTTAGTGTGAATTTGGGAAAATCTGCGGGTCCAGCCACTGTTATTCTTGCGACGCTACCAGAGCAAGAACTCCCCAAGATGTGTAATAAGATTGGCAAACCCATCAACATGATTGGACGACTCCTCTAGACAATTGTGTCATTGACTCATTTCATGTCGGATGCCGAAATGACGGAAGATTCTTTGAGCTTTCGTGTTGTCCTTCACCAGTCTGGGCGAGAGGATTCCTACCTTAAATGACGGCGCTATAGTTGCCAATTGACCGAAGAAGCCAGACCTCATTCATCTAGCCCTGCCATGTAAGCAATGCGAGGATTACCCTTGTTCAGCAGCTGACGGCATTGCTCTCTGAACCGTCGAGGAACTGCATTACCGTCTTGCGACGGTGGAGACTATTACTGTAGGCTCGACGTCGTCTGCGCTCCGAGGCGAGGCAGATGAGTGTCGGAGAAAGAGTCCTGCGTCACCTTTACTTTATTGCTGCCGCCTGGCTGGGGATCTTGTATGGCGGTTCAAAGCTACTTCGAAGTCTAGGGTCAGTCTCGTGGCTTAGGCTTCATCAGCATAGGCCTTGGTTCTCTTCCTCCGCCGAAGAAGAGTTCAACAGAAAACATATCGAGCAAGGAGCCATAGGCGAATCGCTAGGCAGATTTCCTGCGGACAGATAAGGAGGGCGCCTATCACTATGACAGCAACAGTGTGCGTTCTCCAAGACTTGTCACCATAACCAGATAAGCCAAACAGCGAAGAAAGACTTGAGTCAAGTGATCTGGATTGGTGAAGGCGAAGTTTGTGTACACAGGGATTGGCGTCCGGGATCTAGACCGTTCAATCAAGTTCTACACAGAGAAGATGGGCATGAAACTCGCATACCGATGCAAGATTGCAGAGACCAACGGAGAAATAGCTGAACTGAAGAGCCCAAGCGGCAACCAAGTTCTGGAATTGAATTGGTACGCTAACCGAAACGAGTACGTGAACGGCGATGAAGTAGACCACCTAGCCTTCGAAGTTGAGGATGTTGATCAGGCACTGGATGAGCTGAAAGCTCAAGGAGTCGAGGTGGCGATGGAGCCTTTCAATGAAGGCAACGGACGCCTCGCGTTCATAAAGGATCCTGACGGAATCTGGATAGAGCTGACCGGCCCGCAAAGGCCATAGACATCCTCTCCGGCGCTCGATCCGAGTGCCGTCACTCGACGGCACAAGCGTTATAGGAGGCCTCATCAGGGCCGGCAACCATGTCGCTCTTTGAAGTTGCCTTCAAAGTTAGACACGATTGCCCATTCGGAAACCTATCCAGAAAGTTTCCATCCACGCGAATGTTCGTGTGGTGCAATAGAGAGCACGAGGTAATCGAGATAGCGCTATCTGAGCGATCGCAATACGAAGAAATGCGAAAAGCAATCAACAGCCTTGCCGGCGTCGTGGATATTGCCTCTAATGGCGGAAACATCCGGATCATCACAAAGAAATGCTTCTGCACCCCCAAGAACTCTGTCGGCAGGAACTTGGACATCCACAACATGCTCCATCTGATGCCTGTCATCTACGAAGGGGGTTGGGAATACTATCGCGCCATAGCGTTCAGACATAGCGATTTCAAGCGATTTGTAGGCGCGGCAGAGCGACTACCCTGTGAACTCGAAGTCATGCGCAAGTCAACGCTCAATGGCAATCTCGGAGGGTCGGTCATGGTGCCTGTCAGCGATCTATTCGCGAATCTCACGAGTAAACAGATCGAAGCCTTGCTCACATCATACTTCAAAGGATACTTCAAATTCCCTAGGAAGGCAAACGTAATGAACATCGCCAAGGCCAAGCGCGTACCTAGAACTACGTTTCAAGAGCATTTGACAAAGGCCGAGAACAAGCTGATCGGTGGCCTCGTACCATATTTGACGCTTTTCCAAGCGAAATCCGTACAAAGCCCTCCATCAATCCAGCATGGGGCTCGGATCCCGTGAATCCTCGCTTGAAATGGTGCGTCACGGGAACAGCCAAGCACCATGATGGAACATCGAGGATAGCCGCGAAACTCTTGAATGCGCTAACATGAGATGAGAACCGTGGCCAAAAAGCAGGGTGCCGAAGCAAAGCTTTCAAATCATGAGAAGTTCTTCAACGCAGCCCTGTCAGGTGCCGTGGATGAAGGCTTGATGACTCTAGGGGACAGCTACAGAGCATCCATATGGTATTACATGAAAAGAGATTTCTGCATAGAAAGGGATGAAGTTCAGCGACGACTAAGGGACTTCTCCTCGGCCATTCGGGAGATCTTCGGATCATATGGCCCAGTAATTGAAAGGCTGATCCTGAGATAGCTATGCGACAGGCTGGTTAGTAGGCGCACATGAAGTCTCTAAGCGTCTTCCGTTCCAAAGTGACTATCGTCCATGCACTGGCCCTCCTTGTCGTGATCTTGACGAGTTCAAATCTGTATTTCGTATTGACCTATCGATATGCCGAAATCGACAGGGTCAACGCACTGGCTCTAGTGCTGATGCAGGCAAAAACAACACTTAGTGAAGCCATTCACATAATGAACAGAACAATCATGAGTGGTCAAATTGACATGGAACTCTGGGATGAGATGCTGAGGGATCTGATCGAGCACTGGCGATTCTACCCTGCTATCTCGTATCTTGACCCGAGCCACAGACCCCAATGGATACTAATCCACCACGGGATAGACGAGCTAATTCGGGCCGTCACTGACATGATCCAAGCATTCAACAGGAGAGGTATCTCTCTGCTCGACTTGACCGGTGCTCAGCAAACTTCAATCCGTTCAGTTAGAGACATTCTCATGCTAATCGATATGAACGCGTTTCCCAGAAGCATCGTAACAGGCTCAGATCCTAAGGTTACGGTCTCAGATGATGGCATAAAGAGAGTCCTCGAAGCAGTCAGCTTACTCCAAGTTCAACTGGAGGAGTTGCGCAAGATTGTCCCAGTATAGAGTTGCGCTCATCGGTCTTGATAGACTCCATGCCAGTCGCGTTCAAACGCAGACCTTATGCCACAGAATAGTCACCCCGCCACTAGCGTGGTCTGTCAGTTGAAAACAGAAATGAGATTCAAGCGCTGCACTTGTGTGACGTTTGATCTCTGGGAGACGCTTCTGGTGGATGAGCCTGAGAAGGATTTCCTCAGACGTGAGATGCGATGCGAAGGTTTACGTCAAGCCCTCTCACGCTTCAGTGCAGAACTTTCTATGATGGACCTGCTCAAAGGATATGACGAGAGCATAGGCTTCCTACAGGAGTCTTGGAGACGCAACCAAGACGTACCGACAGTCGAGCAGATCCGCTATATCGTAAACGCTGCTTCGAAGGGAACTGTCAACATGCCAGAGAGTAAGAGAGCCGTCGAGGAGCTTCAAGAAGCGTACACGACTCCGGTCCTCGCGATTCCTCCAGTTCTGAATAGCGACGCATTCTTCACGTTGGAGAGCATGCGCAACCGCGCCTACAAGCTCGGTCTGATCAGCAATACCGGACGCACTCACGGCAGAGTCTTGCGTAAGCTCCTCGACAAGTTCGGTATCCTCGATCATTTCGATGCGACGATCTTCTCCGACGAGGTGGGGTGGCTCAAACCGGATAGACGAATCTTCATGGCAGCGGCTGATGAACTCAAGGTTGAACCGACGGATGTAGTTCACATCGGCGATGATCCTGAACGAGATGTTTGGGGGGCCAAACAGGCGGGCATGCGCGCAATTCTGTTTGACCACGAAGTCCCGAAAGGCTTCAAAGAGCAACCAGGCTCTCTGTTTGCCCTTGGCAGGGCCACTAGATCCGTCCCGGATTCAGAAATCAAACCTGACGGCCGAATTAGTTCTCTCAGAGAAGCACTCAAGACGATTGATTCTTTCGGATCAGTCTGAACCTCTGCTGAAATAAGGGATATCTGACTTGTATGATCTACAATAAGTCAATTTGACTTTTGATACCATATTTTGTACCATTGGGCCAAGGTGCTCTGCCGCCTCTGGTCTGCAGACTTCGAGTAGAACGCTGGGTAGTTCTCGCTCCTTGTGATCTCCTCCGATGTCTCTCCTGCACGGATCATCGCGATCATCTTGCTCTTTACAGTTTCAATAAAACCAATGTAGGCTTGGATCTCACGCTTGTCGCATATTGGACCATGCCCCGGAACGATCGTTTTGACAGACATCCCCAGAATATCCTTGAGTGCTTGCAGCCATTCATCCGGATCCGCTGTGGGGTCCCCTCCATACGGAAAGG
>CAZZFQ010000087.1:0-4406 GCA_964653695.1 uncultured Candidatus Bathyarchaeia archaeon
GTCTTCAACGCAATCGTCGTGCTTGATTCTTCGATGCTGCTCCACCAAACGTCCCAGAGGGCACTGCTATTTGATGGAGCGAAGAAAGATGCTGTTCTTGTTGTCAATACCTCCTTGAGTCCTGATGAGATCGTTCGATTGGTGAAGAAATATTCTCTCGCGGATGACTGGGACGGGAAACTCGTTACGATAAGAGCGAAGAGCTACGAAAAGGATATTGCGTATCCGCTCCTCGGCGCATTGCTAAAGGCACTTGGAATCGTGAGTTTAGACGATCTTCTTGCCGCTCTCGACTCTCTCGGTCAGAGTAAGAAGGCCGATAGTGTGAGAAGGGCCTATGAGGAATCCGAACCAGCAACGGTGAAGATCAAAGCAGAAGATACTGATTTGGCTAAGAAAAGGATAGGCGAGAAAGCAAAACTTCCTGTGCCCGCAAGAGGCGAATGGTGGGACCAAGCCACATATAGAAAGTATCAGAGTGCAGCTGCAGAGGCTCAGTCCTATTCTCAAAGGATAGAAGCTATGCCGAGATGGGAAGCGTTGGCCCCAGGTCTGATAGAGTTCGGGCCGACTCCAGGCAAGAGGAACATTGGGTTCAAAACTTCTTTCTCAAGGCATCTTAGGCCGGTAATCGACGCTAAGAAGTGTACCCATTGCAGGCTTTGTCACATCTACTGTCCTGATGGTGCCATAGACTTTGAGAAAATCAGTATCGACTACGACTATTGTCAAGGTTGCAGCATCTGTGCGCAGGTATGCCCGGCAAAGGCGATAGAGATGGTGAGTGAGCTGAAGGCCAGGGAGGGCGTGAATGAGGAGGAAGTAATGACGGTTGCGGAGGCGCTGCGGGTGTACGGTTACTAGGAGAGCGATGTGCAAATGAGTACCCGAGTTTCGGTTCCTAAGACGGTCACTCTGCGCAGGAAACATGTGTGGACTGGGACAAGATCTATCGCTGAAGCCGTCAAGATTGCGGACGTTGATGTTATTGCTGCCTACCCTATCCGGCCGTACACAGGCATAATGAATGACCTAGCGAAGATGGTGGCTGACGGTGAATTTCGGGCCCAGATAATTGTTGCTGACTCTGAACACTCACAGTTCGAGATAGCTAAACATGCTTCAGCGGTAGGTGCAAGAACATTCGTGGGAAGTTCAGGCGTGGGCTTGGCATATGCAACCGAGGCGATATGCGTGACGGCTCTGGGACAGTTACCTGTGGTTGCGGTGGCTGGTTGCAGAGCCCTAGATGATCCAGGCAACTTCGGCATGGAATGGAACGACGTATTTCTCTTCAGAGATGCTGGGTGGTTGGTGTCGTGGGCGAAGGATCCGCAGGAGGCACTGGACATGACCTTGGTTGCCTACCGGGTAGCTGAGGACCACAGAGTTTTGCTTCCTCACTTCATAGCCATTGATGGCGCAGCGATAACACACGTATCGACTCCTGTTGAACCACCAGCCAGAGAAAGCGTGACAGAGTTCTTGCCACCTTACAAACCACCATATCCTCTTGACCCAGCTTACGGTCCGGTGACAAAGGCGCAGCATATCGCTCCATCGTTGATAGGACCAGAGCAGAGGAAAGTGGTTGATGTGGCGATGAAGAACTCGGAAGAAGTGATTCAGGAAGCCTGGAAAGACTACACGAGGTACGTCGGTCGACAATATTCTCCATTCGTAGAGACCACGTTCATGGATGATGCCGACATCGCTTTGGTTTCAATGGGCGCCTACACGAAGGACGCGATCTACGCTACGAGAAAACTGCGAGAAAGGGGAATAAAGGCGGGAGTTGTACGCCTCAGATATTGGAGACCTTTTCCAGCCAAAGAACTAAGGGAAGTGTTGCAGGACGCAAAAGCCGTAGGCGTCGTTGACTTTTCATATTCGATGGGTTCGCCTGACTATGGGGGGGCCTTCTTCAACGATGTCCGATCTGCCTTGTACGAAGGCAACTCGAAACCTCGACTAGTTGACTTCATCTTTGCTGGAGGAAGGGAGCCAACTGTGAGACATTTCGAAAAGGCCGCCCTTATGGTGCGAGAATCAGCTCTGGCAGGGAGAGTGAGCAAGATTACTCATTGGCTTACGCTGAGAGGTGAAGATGTTTGAGTTCACCAATCAGAAATGTGAAAGCTGTCCCTGCAATTGACTATTACACTTCAGGGCGGAGGACATGCGCAGGTTGCGGCCCCGCGATAGTCTACCGCCTACTAAGCAAAGCTGCGGGCCCAAACACTGTCTTCTTAGGCCCTACGAGTTGCATGTATGTAGCCAACGGGCATCAGTATCTGACCTCCCCGTACGCTGTACCGTGGTTTCACACACAACTTGGTGGTGGTGGCGCAGCTGGGGTAGGAACAGCAGCAGCGTTTAGAGCGCTCATGACGAAGGGGAAGAGGAAGAACGAAGACATCAACGTCATCGTGTACGGTGGAGACGGTGGGTTTGCTGATATAGGATTCGGAAGCCTCTCTATGGGGATGAGTTACGACTACAAGCGATTGCTATTCGTTCTGAACGACAATGAATCCTACGCCAACACAGGCATCCAGGCATCAAGCACAACGCCTTGGGGCGCGACAACAACGTTCACTCCTTCAGGAAAGGTCAAGAAGATCGGCAACATACGGCTGAAGAAAAATGTCGCATTGACTATAGCTGCACATCCGGGAGTGAAATATGTCGCAACATCTACTCTGCATCCGCCACTTGACTTCATGAACAAAGTCAGAAAAGCACTTGAAGCTGAAGGCCCCTCATTCATCGAGGTTTTGACGCCATGCCCGAAGGGATGGTTCTTCGATCCTAAGCACACAGTCAACTTTGCCAAACTGGCGCTCGAGACCAGGGCGTGGGTGTCATGGGAGTATGTAGACGGGGAATTCAGTCTAACGTACAAACCTGGAAAAATCACGCTCGTCAAGGAGTACTTGAAACTTCAAGGTCGGTTCGCTCATCTGACCGAGAAGCAGAATGACGAGATTCAAAGAATGATAGACGAGGAATGGAAATACTGGGAGGAAATGGACCGACAGAAACGAATCATCCTCCCATGGATATCAGCACCCATTCCTGCAGTGGCTGCACTAGGATAACAGTCTACAGGGCTCGGGCAAGACTTACGGAGAGTTCTGCCTAGAGAAAGATAGAGTGAGGCCACCAAATCAGATAAGCAAGATCAAGGGAACTATTATCCCGCAAAGAGGGAGTATGTTCGGCTTGTCAGAGTGGCTTCGCAAGATCCTTGGCGGCCCGCAGAAAGAACCGTCATTGGAGTTGGGAGAGGTGGTTGGAGGGGTTACGCCTCACTCGCACTGTGAGAGGTGCGGAAAAGCGATAACACTTGGGAGGAGATTCTGCAGTGAAGTATGCAAACGCGGAGAAGGAAAGGGTGGGATCTCAAGCTTCATCTGGATAATCCTCCTCATGATGCTGCTAATGCTTCTACTGGGACGCTAGGATAGTCTTCTGAAACAGCCAACAGAAAGCCCCTTTCTTATCGTCTTCTTCGACAGTAGTTGCAGTATTGCAGCTCTATTTTCTCGTTGGTTTTTGTCGTTCCGCTGGGTCCAGGGTCGCCGCCAAGTGTGAAGCTTCAGGCGGCCCCCAATTGATGAGAGGGCTCAGAGAGGTATGAAGCGGGCGCACCAAATCAGATAAGCAGGTCGGATATTATCATGTGAGGAGAAGAATTTTCTCATCACATCCAAGGAAGTGAATTCAGCGATGAGTGACAAGGACGTTCAAGTTTTCAAGACCACGGCTTGGTCTGCTGGGCCTGGCTGCCATGGCGGCTGCGGGGTGCTCGCGTATGTTAGGGACGGCAGGTTGGTCAAAGTTGAAGGTGATCCGGAGCATCCTTGGAGTCAGGGTCGCCTTTGCTCAAGGGCCCTTGCAATGACTCAGTACGTGTATCATCCGGATCGCCTCAGACGGCCGATGAGGCGTGTTGGAGAACGTGGTGAGGGAAGGTGGGAGGAGATCTCTTGGGATGAGGCTTTCGACCTGATAGAGAGAAAGATGAAGAAGATACGTGACGAGTATGGTCCAGAGAGCTTCATCTTCTCTATGGGGACCGGTAGGGATATCGGACCTTGGATATGCATGCTCGCCTACGCGTATGGTAGCCCCAACGTCATGTTCAGCCTGAGCGGGATAGCCTGCTACAGTCCAAGGATGTCAGCGGTGGAAACCGTCCAGGGCGATTACTGCGTTATTGATGCTGGTCAGTGGCTGGCTGAGGGGTACGAAAGCCCAAGGTACACGACTCCCGAATGCATAGTGGTCTGGGGCTACGACATTCCGGCCTCATGCCCGGACAACGTGTTTGGCCACTGGATAGTTGACCTCATGAAGAGAGGCACCAAAATCATTGCCATCGATCCGCGGCTGTCTTGGTT
>CAZZFQ010000088.1:0-4384 GCA_964653695.1 uncultured Candidatus Bathyarchaeia archaeon
TGCCCGAACAGGTTTAGAAGAACAACTCCGATCCTCGAATAGGATGCTCACGGAGCCTATGCCGTGTCTAGAGAACTTGCGATGTCTCTCCATCGATATAGTTAAATTTAGGGAAGCCTAACTTTCCGCGAATTGTCCAGTAGTATTGAGGAGTATTTGCAGGCAATCTACGGTCTAGAAGAGGAACAGAAACCTGCGACGACGACAGAGATAGCGAAACGTTTGGGCTTTGCTCCGCCGAGCGTGACAGAAAGGCTGACACGCCTAGCCAAGGATGGCTACGTCACATATGAACCCTACAAAGGCGTCACTCTTACGGATGAAGGTCGACGATTCGCCGGGAGGATCGCCAGAAAGCATAGGATTCTTGAACGTTTCCTCCACGACGTTCTCAAAATCCGAAAAGATAGAGCGCATACACAGGCCTGCGAGATGGAACATGTGCTGTCAGATGAGGCGGAGAACGGCCTATGCAAAATGCTTCGTTACCCGGACAAGTGTCCAGACGGGAAGCCAATACCAGTCTGCGACAGAGACGAAAAAGATTGTGTCACTTGCGAGCCTATGGCGGAGAGTTCAAAGCCGCGTAGGCAGCAGCTTCTGCCATTATGCTCCATCCGACCAGGGCAGAGAGCCATTGTTCGCTTTGTTAGAGGCGGAAGGATGGCTGTGAAAAGGCTCTGCGACCTGGGGGTAACTACGGGAACACAGATCCAGCTGAAGAATTGCGCGCCTCTTGGAGGCCCGGTCGAGATAACTGTTCGCGGTTCTACTCTGGCCATTGGGCACGGTTTGGCTTCGAAGATCTTCGTTGAGGCATGCTAGCCGAATGGTGGAAAAGAGAATCACTATCGCTCTCGCCGGCAACGCCAATGTTGGCAAGAGCGTAATATTCAACCAACTTACGGGACTCCACCAACATATCGGCAACTGGCCAGGAAAGACTGTGGAACGGGCCGAAGGAAGCTTGAGCTTCGAAGGCTACACGATAGATGTAATCGATCTGCCAGGAATCTATTCCCTCTCTACCTACTCCCTTGAGGAACTGATCTCCAGAGAATACATTGCATTGGAAAAGCCGGATGTTATAGTGAATGTCGTTGATGCTTCGGTGCTTGAAAGGAACCTGTTCTTTACGATTCAACTACTCGAATTGGAGACTCCTTTGGTTGTTGCGCTTAATCAGATTGATGTCGCGACAGAGAAGGGGATGAAGATTGATCATGAACAACTCGGTAAATCCCTCGGCGTCCCTGTCATCCCATGCGTTGCAACCAAAGGCATCGGGCTAAATGATCTCATTAGGAAAGTCATAGAAGTCCATGAGAAAGGCCACTCCCATCTCTTTCAATACCCTAGGTTCGGCTTGGAGATAGAGGAGAGGATCGAAAAGCTCGCAGCGGATGTTGAGCAGATCAAGACCGGTTACCCGCCACGTTGGATCGCCATCAAGCTTCTTGAAGGTGACGCCGAAGTCGAGAAACTTGTCTATGGCCAAGAACGAGCAATAAGAGCGAAGACAGAGTCCCTAACCCGTGAGATTGAGCAGATCCATTCTGAATCCTCCTCAGCCATTGTGGCGTCAGAACGCTACAACCTGGCCAGCCAGATCTCCAGAGAGAGCATGACAATCGTCACGCCGACGAAGCCTAGTTTGGATGAAAGGTTAGCTTCTCTTACGATCCACAGAGTCTGGGGTTACCTAGTCATGGCTTCTATAATGGGGTCTGTCTTCTACGGCATCTTCAGATTCGGCGACTTGACCTCGGGTTTCCTCTTGACCGTGTTCGAGAATCTGAGGGTGTTGTTCTACGGGACCCTCGGACCCGGCCCTGTTACCGAATTCATCTGGGGGGGATTGATTGAGGGAGTAGTAGCAGGCGTCACCATAGCACTGCCATATATCACCCCCTTCTACATCGCTATGTCTATCCTAGAAAGCTCTGGCTACCTTCCCAGAGTCGCATATCTAATGGACTCGGCCATGCACAGGATCGGCCTTCACGGCAAAGCATTCATCCCTCTCATGTTGGGCTACGGATGCTGTGTTCCAGGTTGTATGGCGTGCAGAATCATGGAGACGCAGAGGGAACGTTTCCTAGCCTCATTTCTCACAACTCTCGTGCCTTGTGCCGCAAGAACGGTCGTGATTCTCGGTTTGGTCGGGGCGTATGTCGGAATCAGATGGGCTTTGTTACTCTATGTTCTTGATCTTGTCTTAATATTCGTTCTTGGGCGTCTCGCCTTCATGGTTCTGCCCGGTGAACCGATGGGCCTGATAATGGAGATGCCCTCCTACAAAATCCCCTCATTAGAGGTGACAGCAAAGCAGACTTGGTTCAGGCTGCAAGAATTCGTATGTGTCGCTTTTCCGCTCATGATTGTCGGGAACCTGGCTCTTAAGACATTGCAGTACCTGAAGGTTCTGCCGATTCTTGAACAGACCTTCAGCTTCCTTACCGTCTCTTGGCTTGGGTTACCCGCGGTCGCGTTGACGCCGCTGATCTTTGGCATATTCAGGAAGGAGTTGACATTGGTGATGTTGGCCGCCTTGGCTGGGACGACGAACTTGGCGACCGTTCTCACTGGAACTCAGATGATAGTCTTCGACAGTCATACTACTCTACATACCTTGCCTTGCAACGATTGCGGTTCTAATCAGAGAATTTGGATGCAAGAAAGCCTTGGCGATAACCTTCTTCGAAATAGGCTTCGCAGTCTTGATTGGGGGATTGGTTTTCAGAGCACTTACTCTCTTCCCAATGAGAATATGACATTCTGGACAGGCTCTCTGTCAGTTTGGGGGATACCTTGGCACGGTTCTTCTGGGAGTAGAGTTGCTGGACTTGTCGAGGATAGAGGTTGACATTTCTTTGTGCGCGGATTGGAGGGGAACCTGTCTCATCCCTTTCCATAGCGGCCTCTAACACCGCGCTTCTACCATGAATATCCCCAAGTCTGCAGCAAATCGCTGTCGCGATACCAACGCTCTCCGATATCTGTCCGATAGAACATGTTCGGAATTATCACGTTCTTGACCCGATTATAGGTTTCTTTGCGAGCATCCTCCACGGTGGACCCTGAACCTGTAACGATCAGCGCGTAACCTGAATTGCCCGCCAATCGCCAATCTTGGCTCACAAGCTTCACATCGCCATGATGAATACCGTTCGACGCAGGCTTCTTGAAAATGATCACTGCATCCTCTGAGTAGCGTTTGAAAGCAGCTGGATCCGTGAACGGATACGGTGGCACTGCAACAACGACACCGACTTGAAACCCACGTTGAGTACGCAGAGAAAACTGCTGCTTATTCGCCAAGGCGTAGAGGAGATCGCCCCATTTGCTCGTGACCCCTTCCATCTGGATGTTAATAGTTGGGTAGCCAAACCGCGGCGTAATCTCCAGCGGATAGATACCCCGCACATTAACGATACAGTTGATGTCAAAGTATCCGACGTAACCCATTTCTGCCAAGAGCGGCTTGAATTTCACCAATGTCTCGTCATACAATCGCGTCCGTTCAGACCAAAACATTAGCGTTCCCATCTCACCTGTGCTCGGGCCAATTTCTTCGTTGAACATTCGCTTATGTTCGAAGTTGATGCATACGGGTAGAATGAAGTCCTGTCCGTTGAAGAATGCTCCGATTGCCACTTCGACACCTGACATGAATTTCTGTATCTGAAATCGCCTGATCTTAGCGCTCCAAGTGTTCTTGTAGCGTTCAAGTATTGCAAGTATGTCAAGCCCATCTTCTTCTTGACCAACGAATGACAGCACTTTTTCATCCTGAGCTTTGCCGGACGGCTTCACTACGTATCGCTCAGGGTTTTCTCTCACGAATTTGATTGCATCGTCGAAGGTGGAAAAATCCCAAGACGGAACAGCTTGAAGTCCCGCTTTTCTAAGCTGCTCTTGGCCAAAGTCGCGGTCGATCTCCAGCCGGTCGCTCGTAACTGTTCCACCTACTACAGCCTTTCCCTCTTTGCGGAGACGCTCAGCTGTAGCACCGAAACCTATGTCGTCAAATACTATGACATCCGCCCAACTCTTCAAAGACTCCCAGTCGTCAGTCTTCTCGACAAACCCGTCAGAAACGTCTTTGTCTGCTCTGCTGTGAATGTAGTATTTCACTTCGTCTCCTTCATTCCTGACAGCATATGCAAGGTCTCCGATCAAACCAGTATTTGAAACGAAGAGAAATCTTCTCGCGGAAGGGGATGAGTTACCTTGTCCTATTCTCTCTGTCTGCCCATGTCGATTGGTGCTGGTGTTCTTCTCGGCAGTCATCTCAGTAATCTATTTTCTCCATACTGCAACTACTGTTATAACTTCATCGAATTCAGTCGAACTAGATCGAGCCGCGATACTTCTACAACCC
>CAZZFQ010000089.1:0-4279 GCA_964653695.1 uncultured Candidatus Bathyarchaeia archaeon
GCAAAGAAAAGATGGCTAGCTTCAAGGCGCCTACACAGATTGAGTTTGTCAAACAACTGCCTAAGACGGCAATAGGCAAGATTCTGAGACGAGCTCTCAAGGAAGAAGCAAAGTAGCCTCGGCTACCCCTGCTCCCCGGAGACTGGTTTCGAGCAAGTGTGACGAGGATACTGGACTCTGCTTATATCTATGCGCTCAGACGTGAACGTAAGGAATGCTGTGACTTACACGATAAGGGAGGAAATAGATGTGGAAGCTGGAAAATTGTATGTTTTGCCGAAACTGCCCTATGAGTACAATCAGCTGATACCGCACATATCAGAGGAGCAGTTGAAGATACACCATCAGAAGCATCATCAAGCGTATGTGAACGGCGCAAACGCGATTCTTCAAAGGCTGGATAAGGCGCGGAAAGAGGGCACTGATCTTGACATCAAATCTACCTTGAAAGAACTGTCGTTCAACATTGGAGGACATCTGCTTCATTCATTGTTCTGGGAAAACTTGGCCCCAAGCGGCAAGGGTGGCGGGAAGCCGGGCGGAGCTTTCGGAGATTCGGTGGAGAAGGAGTTCGGAAGCTTTGATAGGTTCAGGAAGGAGTTCACTCAGGCTGCGGCCAGTGTAGAGGGCTCCGGGTGGGCGGCGCTCACCTTCTGTAGGCAGACTAACAGACCGATAATAATGCAAGTGGAGAAGCACAACACGAATGTCTACCCAATGTACAGAATCCTGATGGTCCTTGATGTCTTTGAGCATGCCTACTACCTTGACTATAGGAACGATAGAGCCAGGTTCATTGAGGCGTTCTGGAACATCGTCAATTGGGATGAAGTCAACAAGAGGCATCGAGAACTGCAAAGATAGTATAACGCCTGAGCTCTGAACAATAGGTGAACTTGGGCCAGAGGCCGCCTTCCACACGATCGATGGCATGGGGCGCCATTGGTCCGATGGAAGGATACTCCTGCCTGAGCGCGTTGTAGGCGAGACGAAGCACAAAATCAAGGCGACCGACGTGATCTGGAAGTTCTTTTGGAATCATCTAAAGAAAGCTTGACAAGGGGGACTACAGCAACAGGTCAGAAGACTATGAACAGATACATCCAGCAGGGAACTATCGCAATTTCTTGAGATGATAGGAGAGATCGATATGTGGAAAATTGCGTTGATCGCCACTGCGTTCAACCTATTGTTCGAATATTCGATGAGAGGAATCAACAGTCTCAGAGTTCAGCCAGTCCTTCCGCTGGTTCTGTTCACGACTTACTTCACGCTTTTCTCTATGCTTGAAGATCTCATTTTGAAGTATAGGCTGAAGGACTATCATTTGATTGTGATGGCGTTCTCTTATGGAGCTGTCTATCAGTCTCTGGTGTCGGGAGCTGCGTTCATTCCGCCTTTGATCTTTGGGATCAATTGGGGCGGAGTCTTATTCGTCATTCTGGTGTGGTGGGGGGCGGTTCAGAACGTGATGACCTTCTACATAGCGAATCGGATTGCGCTCAGAGACTGGAATCGCCGAGGCTTGTCAAAGACAGGCTGGGTGGCGATGCTCTTGCTTAATGGTCTGATGGTTCTCTTATTCCAACTGTCCGCAGTGATCCCGAAGGGATCTCCGTTAGGAATGGCTGTGATGGCTCTGATTCTGATCGTTGGTGTGGTTGGGTTCTGGAGGATTCTTCCAAACAAGGAGGAGCGATCTGTCACTCCAGAGTTCAGAAAGGATGGGGTGATGGATTACCTCAGCATCATCACGGTCATTATCTTTCTTGTATGCGCAGTTTTTCTCACCTTTGATCCGACGAAGCATGGCGCCTCAAGGGTCAACTGGACGGCAACGCGCGTTGTCGTGGGCTGGACAATCATCCTTGCGCTGACGATGCTGACTCATAGGCTGTACTCTAGAAAGCCCATATCAGTTTGAGCAAAGAAAAGAATCTTTCAAAGTCGTTGACATTTCGGGCAGATGAAGCTTGACGTACCTCCAGTCTTGATCTTCACTATCAGTGTTCCACATGTCGGGCATGGCTTATTCTCTTTGTACCCGACCAAGAAATGTTCAGCCCCAAATCTTCCGTGGCGGCCGTAGAGGTCTCTCTCATACCTCAAGCCTCCAAGTTTGATGCTCTCATGAAGAACGTCGAGCGTGGCTTGATGAAGCGCTCGAACCTCTGTGTCTGTCAGCGTTTCGATTTTGCGAAGCGGGTGAAGTCTCGCTTTGAATAGGATATCTTGAATGTAGACGTTGCCGATTCCTGCGATGTTCTTTTGATCCAATAGGAAACTCTTGATGACGCCTCGTCTTCCAGACAGAAGGGAGCTCAGCTTCTCGATCGTGAACTCTTTTTCAATGGGGGAGATCCCCAGTCTACTGGTCATCTTGTGTTTGGCTAGCTCTTCATCTGAGGCGAGGTGAATGTAGCCAAACCACCAGAAAGTAACTGTCAGCTCAGTGTGATCTGCGAACCGCGCTCGGAACTGGTACTTCTCTGGAATGGTGCTACGTTTCTTGTGGTAGCGGAGGTCGCCTCCCATTCCAAGGTTCAAGAGCAAGTTGTCTGAAGGGTTCAACCTGGTGAACAGCCACTTTCCATGCGTACTCGTTTCCTTCACCGTTTTGCCGACCAATCTTCTACGGAACTTTTTGGCTGGCACGTTAAGGCATTTGGGCTGAGGAAGCTCTACGTTTTTGACTCGTCTTCCTTGGAGTACCTTCGTCATCTGTCGAGCTAGGTTTGCGGTCTCTGGTAGTTCGGGCATTGGTCGTTCCTCCATGCTGTTGCAGTTCGGGATCAGCTATCAGGTTGATGCCGTATTTAGATGGATGTTTCTTATTGTCCATTACACATCATATTGCGACGAGACATTCGGGAGCGGTCTCGATTGAGATATGATCTTGGGATTACGGACGGTTTGGTTCTTGATGGGTTGGGAAGTCGGCCAGCAAGATTGAACGTGTATGTCTCTGGTGAAAGGGTTGCATGTGTTTGCTCCGATGCAGAATTGGCTGCTGACGAGACCATTTCTGCCAAGGGGCTGGTTGTTGCCCCTGGATTTGTCGACACGCACAGTCACTCAGATCTGCTGATCTTCTCTGATCCGCTCGCGAAATCGAAGATTACTCAAGGAGTTACAACAGAGATCGTTGGCCAAGACGGGTTCTCAGTGGCGCCTATTCGAAAAGAGGTTCAGCCTAAACTGGCTAAGTATCTTTCAGGGCTTGCAGGTGAACTCGAAGATTGGAAGTGGGATACCTTTGACTCCTATCTTACGCACATATCGGAGTTGCGTACGGGCGTCAATGTGGCCTCGCTTGTTGGCAATGGGACTTTGCGTGCGATAACTGTTGGGTTCGATCGGAGGCCTCCAAGCGAGGAGGAGCTTGAGCAGATGAAAGCGCTGGTGGCCGAAGCCATGACGCAGGGCGCGGTGGGCATATCCTCTGGGCTGATCTATCCAGTTAGCTCCTACGCCGACGAGAATGAGCTAGTGGAGCTTTGCAAGGTGGCGGCTAGTTATGGAGGAGTCTATGTTACCCATATCAGAGACGAAGCTGATAGATTGATTGAATCAGTCGACGAAGCGATCCGGATCGCAAGCAGATCACAAATCCCTCTTCACATATCACACCATAAGGCGATTGGAAGGAGCAATTGGGGAAACACGAAGCGGACATTGGAAAGGATAGATTCGGAGATAGCGCGAGGACTTGCGATATCATGTGACATCTATCCGTACACCGCGGGAAGCACTATGCTGTCGGCGTTGTTGCCTCCATGGGCTCTGGACGGCGGGCCAAGTGCTCTTCGAGAGAGACTGAGAGACTCTGAGGAGCGAAGCCGGATCATGAAGGAGCTTGAAGAAGGCTCCCCCGGCTGGAGGAGCTATCCCCAATTGGCTGGCTGGGATAAGATCCTAATCACGTACTGCAAGGCTCGAAGAGAGGTTGAAGGGAAGAACATAGCTCAGATCTCGAAGGAACGGTCCATTCTTCCGGCTCAGGTCGTAGTTGATCTTCTCCTTGAATCTGAGGAGGCTGTCTCGATGGTAGTGTTTCATATTTCAGAGGACGATATCCGAAGAGTCGTCGCCCATGGATGCTCAACGATTTGCACGGACGGCCTACTGATTGGGAATCCGCATCCACGCGCGTACGGAGCCTTCCCGAGAACTCTCCGAAGACACGTAATCGAGGAGAGGTTGCTGACATTGGAAGGGGCGACCAAGAAAATGACATCAGTGCCGGCGTCAATCTTTGGACTTGCAGGTCGAGGAATTG
>CAZZFQ010000090.1:0-4171 GCA_964653695.1 uncultured Candidatus Bathyarchaeia archaeon
TTTGTGGAAGCTTGGAGTTTCGTTAGGCCAATGGTAAGACGGCCTGTTCAAGCGTGGGTTTACTGACACTTTCAACCCCAATACTTGTTACTGGTTCACCATATGCCCAAGATGTCAGATAGCCTCGTTAGTGACTCTAAAGCCACTGAAAAGCTTCGAGGAATGTTTCTTTTGAGGCGAAACTCTCTTACCAGATGGTGAGCGAAATTAACAAGCTCCTTCACTGCTTTCTCTGTGTCGAAATCATTATCCATCGCTCTGGTGAATTTGGTCTCGAACCGTGAAACCATTCGGTCAAGATTGGCGTCTGTTTCATCCCCCTGAAGCAAGGCCGTGGCTCTTTTCATTCTATCAACTGAACTCCGGATCGAACGGGACGTTCTGAATGCTCTCTCCAAGTCCGAGTTCCTGAAGTCGAGCGGCTTTCTATAGTGCGTCAACGAGAAGTAGAATCTGATGGCCTGTGCGTCATACCGGGCCAGAGCGTCACGAATAGTTATGAAGTTCCCCAACGATTTGCTCATCTTTCTTTTTCTGATTCGCAGGAGACCGCTGTGCAACCAATATCTGCACATTGTCGTTCCAGTTACGGCTTCAACCTGGGCCTTGGTCGCCTCGTGGTGCGGAAAGACGAGCTCGTCGCCACCGCCGTTGATATCGTACGAAGCGTCAAGATACTCGGCACAGGCAGCTGCGTCTTCAATATGTTGTCCCGGACGACCTCTGCCCCAAGGAGAATCCCAAGCGTCTCTCTCGGTTTGTACATTGCTCCAAAGCAAGAAGTCTTCTGGATTTCTCTTGGTTGGACTGAGATCAAGCCTCCTCAGCGCAATTTCTCCCCTTGACTGATGCGAGAGCGATCCGTATCCTCTCACTCTGCTTGTATCCAGAAACACTCCTTCATCGGCAACGTACGCTGCCCCTTTCTCCAGGAGCTTTTCAATCCAGCCTATCATCATAGGCACGTGATGCGATGCACGAACGAAAACATCAATTGTGTTGATTCCAAGAGCCTTCAAGTCTTCGAGCAATGATCGAAAGTACCTTGTCGAGTATTCAGCTGGATCTTGGCCATTTCTCTCCGCGTTCATAAAGATCTCTTTGGAGATGTCAGTCACATTCATGACAACTATGGTCTCGCAGCCTCGATACCTCAAGTATCTCGCGATGATGTCAAAAGCTACAAACATTCTAGCGTGCCCTAAATGGCAATGATCGTATACTGTAGGGCCGCATAGAAATATCTTGACAGCTCTTCTCTTGGCGTGGAAAGCTTCCTTCCTAAGAGTCAATGTGTTGAATATCTGAAGCGTCATGTCTCGGCTAACCTCGATAGCTGCATTTGAGGTTCAGCTACTTCCACTTACTCTTGAAACTCTATCACGGTCTTCCATGACCAAATTGATGGCATCCACCACAACGAACTGGTGGTTAAGGTACTACAGCCTCGACGTCATCCTGCTATGTTTTCAGGTTCATCTCGCTCAAGGCGGCCCCTATATGGTCAACCAAGTTCTGGATGATCTTCTCTCCGGCCTCTCTTGACGATTCTCTTGGGTCACCCAAGACGCCGTTCTTCGTGAAAGCCGTCATGCCTCGCTTGATGATCTGTTGGCTTATCTCCTTGTTGAAGGGCCCAACATAGCCCGGCGCTGCTGACGACATATCGACAAGCTCGTTTCTCACAGCTAGGACGCATGATGTTTCAGCGAAGCCAGAATGCGCGCCTGCTGCTTCCGCGGACACTCGGTACCGAGCCGCCACCTCGTTCATCGCTGCCACAAAACGTTGCAGGTCGAAGTATCCATAGACCTTCGCCTTCGGATACTTCTTCTTGAGAGCTCGGAATCCTTTTCTCAAAGGTTCGAAATTTCCTCCATGGGTCGGAATCAAGACGAAGTTCTTGAACCCTGCTTTCACCAAAGATCCAACGTAGGCGTCGACGAGTGCTCGAAGCGTGCTCGGAGGAACTGAGATAGTTCCAGGGAATGCCAAATGGTGCTCAGAACAGCCAGGCCTGATGACGGGTGCGACTAATGTTCTACCCAGCTTCTTGGCCAGCCTTTCGCAAAGGTCGTATGCGAGGAGGGAATCCGTGAACATTGGAAGATGAGGTCCATGCTGCTCTATGGAGCCCACTGGTATGAGCACGGTCCTGAAACCCGAGTTAACCGCCTTCTTAATCGAGGGCCAGTTCATCTCTTCCATCTGAACTTTCATGTTAATCACCGATGGTGCGTTGCGCAGGAACATCAGTCACCGGATGTTATCCGAGTCTGTTTCCTGCGCTTCAGCCTATCCGTAACTTTGATTCATGATTTATCATTTGGGCCGTGTCGGCTGTGGTGAGCGATAAGCTCAAAGATGCGCTTGGCTAGGCACACTTTCGCTTGATTCGGGATTGCTTCAGCTTTAAGGGCTCATGATTGCGGTCTCGTTTCTCGAAGGAGATCCGACTCGAAATTGCTCCAACTGGCATTTGATATGAGACTTGTGTGATCTTTTCCTCGTCCCGTGTCTTTAGTCTCGAGAGGCCTCGCAAGTGACGCGTTGTCGCATACGCTAGTGACCCAATGAGTGTATTTTGGCTCCTTTCCCCGAACGATCTTTCCGTAGAGATCGATGAGTTTTCTTGTTACAGGGCCGGCCTTGCCGTCTGAAATCATTCTTCTGTCTATCGTCAGGATTGGCTCTATTTCCGCTGCAGTGCCGGTGAAGAACACTTCGTCACTGGCGTAAAGTTCAGCCCGGCTTACAGCTCTCTCCTCGACTCTGATTCCCGAATCTTGAGCCACGGTCATAACGGTCTCTCTTGTTATCCCAGGCAGGATTGAGCATGTTAAGGGGGGAGTCACCAGCTTTCCTGATCTGACTATGAATATGTTCTCCCCGCTACCCTCGCTGACCAGGCCATTCCGGTCTAGAAGGATGGCATCGTCGAAGCCGTTGCTAGACGCTTCGCTCTTAGCCAAGATTGAGTTGATGTAGTTTCCACATGCCTTAGCCAATGGCGGGGTTGAGGAGTCGTCAATCCGCCTCCAAGAAGAGATGCATGCGTTTAGTCCTGCTCTTTCAAAGAGTTTCTTCATGGGGAACGCGCAGATCGCGACAGATGAAGATCCCTTTGGTATGTCCAGACGTACATCAAGGTGCGATGAGTAGATTATCGGCCGGATATACGCTGTCGCTTGGATCTTGTTCCTTCTCAACAATTCTAGGGTTGCGTCGCAGAGTTCGCCGGCAGTGAAGTCACAGCTCAGCTGATATATTGTTGCGGAGTTGAAGAGCCTAGCCATATGGTCCCGCAGTCGAAACACTAGCAGGTCTCCGTCCGAGGGGTAGGCTCGGATTCCTTCGAAGACCCCTGTTCCATAGTGCAATGCGTGTGTCATCACGTGGATCTTGGCCTCTGGCCACTTCACGAACCTTCCATCCATCCACACGTAGTCCGCTTGCACAGTCATGGCATCTCATCTGCCAGAGACACGGCGGAAACGAAGCGAATCTTGCATTGTTCCAACTCAAACAAAACCTCCTCCAGCCAGCCCGGACAACTTGCAAGTGTCGGGCTAGCCGATAATGATGCGGATAAGGACCAACAGAATCTCCTCTGAACTCCGGCCTGAACTAGTTACACCGAGGTTTGGCAAGCTCTGTGATCCCTTAGAAATGAATACGTGCCGAATGACGCTATAAGACTTATGCAGAGAATCGATGATCGTACCATGCTTTTTGTATCAGAGCAATTCCATTAGTCGGCTACTAGGTGGTTAAGTCATTGTCAAGCATTTTCGACGTTTCCCTCAGCGACGCTATGAGACGGAGGATGCCTGCAAGGAAGTGGCGTAGATATGATCGAGACGTTATTCCCATGTGGATAGCCGACCACGACTTTCCCCCACCCGTCGAAGTCAAACAAGCGATAGTTGAATCCCTTGACATAGGTGACACAGGTTACACTGACGATTCGGAAGTTATTCAACTCATGGCTGAGAAGGTTGCCAAGGTGAATGGGATAGCTGTTGCTCCCAACGACATTTACGTAACTCAAGGCGTGCTGCCCATGATGTGGGTTGCCTGCAAGGCCTCCTGCAAGCCTGGCGACGAGGTTGTTGTGACCGATCCTATGTATTATCCCTTCTTTGAGGCTGCTCGGGCGGCTGAGGTTAGG
>CAZZFQ010000091.1:0-3718 GCA_964653695.1 uncultured Candidatus Bathyarchaeia archaeon
TCAGGAAGATAGCCGACGATATCCGACGGAAGCTTCTTGGGGCCTTGTATGAAACACTTCGAGAAGCGGTGATGGATGCTATAAGCGGAATCGTTCGGAGCTTTCTGAAAAGACTTGCCTTGGCGCTACTTGGCGCTTTTCTGGCTGTGTTTGGCATCTTGTTTCTCTGCTTGGGCTTGGTTAGGTTTCTTACGGTCTTCTTGGGAGAATGGGTGGCCTTGACCATTGTGGGCTTGCTTATGACGGTCCTCGGGGTTGCGGTTCTTTTTGCAACGATGCCTCACAGGAAGCACAAGCCCTAAGGCGGCTGTGCTTTTCTCCCCAGTCATAGTATGACCGTGCGCGCTTGTTCAAGGAATAGACAGCGTGATTAACGTCAGATTTGACTCGCATTCAAGTCAAACGGCATAGGAAGAGATACTCGTCCAAGGCGGCCTACCGGTGTACCGGCTATTTCATCAAGTGAATAAAGGCTGCCGAAAGATTCGAGAACAAGGAGCTTGAAACGATCATAGATGAGGATGAGTTTTTTCGAGTCGTCGGTGGAGTGTCCTCATCTAGAAAATGTACTGAAGCGCCATTCTCGCACCGATTACAATCAAAAAGAGAGCGAATACTCTCTGCAACGATTTAGCCTTCAATCTTCTTGCAGCGAAGGCTCCCACCTGCGTTCCGATGACTATGCCAATGCCCAATGCGACAGCAGAGTCAGCTAAGACGTTCCTCAATAGAAGATGAGCAGCTGCAGCTGAGGTTGAGGTGAAAATCATGATGAACATGGAGGTTGCTACAGCAATGTGCATTGGCATGGTCATAACGAGAACCATGACAGGGACCATGACTGCTCCGCCGCCAAGACCAAAGAAACCTGAGGCGAATCCGGCGAAGAAGCTGAGGAATATGCCTGGAACTGTATCTGCTTCATACTCAAAGACTTGGCCTCCGGCATCTTGAATCCTGCGAAGCCACCCCCACATTGTTCGTCCCTTCTCCCGTGGCGCCACGAACATCCTTACCGCAAGAATCATCAAGAAGGCCCCAAATAGCGAGGCTAAGTCTTTCGTTGATACGAGACTTGTGGCGTATGCTCCTACAACTGCACCTGGAATGCTCCCGATCGCAAGTATCAATCCCAGCTTGTGGTCGATTCGCTTCTGCTTTGCATAGGCGAAGGTAGAGGAGACCGCCGTAAAGACTACCATGACCGCGCTCGTTCCCACGGCAAGATGCGTAGAGATCCCGTAGATGAGAACAAGGATTGGAACGATGAGAAACCCCCCGCCCACTCCAATCATGGATGAGACTATTCCCACGAAGAAGGCGAACAAGGACTTTGAGACAAGCTCTAGCGTTGTAGACTCGCCTCGATGCTGCTATTGACGAAGCGCACAACTGAATACGCTGGTCTTATAAGCGCTTCCAATATGGCGAATCAATCCTTGCTAGAGCTTCTCACATATGCGAAAAAACTAGACAGCTCTCGATAGATTCGTAACGCCTTGTCTTCTGTTCCCACTCCTTTGATCAGCATTCTGCCATTTCTGAACAGGCTGACCTCTAAGCCACCGTGCCGTAAAACAATAACAACGGCAGATCGTACAAGAACATCAAACCTTCTCCGCAGATTCTTGAGGGTTCTCTCAAAATCCAGATTAGCAGGCTCGATAGGGTTCACGTTGACCGTTTCTCGTCCGCAAAGCCAAGTAAGACGTTGCGCACGTTCAACCATTGGACCAATCCTGTCCCCACAGACGTTGCAGTCTTTCCTCCTGAAGATTTCGACCTTGTCAAACTCCATCCTTCTGAAGTCACAGACCAGAAGCTTTCCCTTCAAAACGCTCTCGATACCCGCGAGAAGCTTCACTGTCTCCATGGCCTGAACAGATCCGACTATTCCGGCCGTAGCTCCGAGAACTCCTCTCGTATCGCACCCAGGCAAGTTCCTGTCGTCGATCGCAGGTAAGATGCATTCCAAGCACGGCGTTTCTGGAGGATGGAAGACTGATACGTTCCCCTCCATCGCAATTGCTCCGCCGAACACGTATGGTATGCCAAGTCGTGAGCAAGCAGAGTTCAAGATATATCTCGTCCGCATGTTGTCGAGGCCATCTACAACTACGTCTGAGCCTCTAATGATCCGTTCAACGTTCTCCTCTCTGAGATTGTCAGGTATTGACGAAGCCTTAACATTGGGGTTAGCACCCATCAGCCTTCTAGCGGCAACCTCTGCCTTTGGCAGTCTAAGATCCTGAATGGTGAACAAGATCTGCCTGTGAAGATTATTCAGTTCAACAGTGTCTTGGTCAACGAGGACTAGGTTTCCCACGCCCGCCAAGGTCAGATAGAGAGCGGACGCCGATCCGATGCCGCCTACACCGATAACCGTGGCTCTCGCACTTTTGAGCCTGTCTTGGCCCTGCTTCCCCAATACCTTTAGAACTATCTGCCGACTATAGTAGTCGGCAGCATCAAAGCTCATCCTAGGCATCTGGGCCATCCTCAGGTCACTAGTTCTGGATCATCGTGTTAAATTCGTTATCATTCCCGGACGCGACAGATATTCCTGCTATAAGAAGAGTGAAAGACGGTTGAGCAGTCATCGAAGAACTGAGATTTTCAGATCTTCTCGATTTTCCGAAAGCCCTCGAATACGTATGAGCAACATAGGCCGGAGAAACTGTACTCTAGTCCCAGACTCTTTGCCAAGCCTATTGCCTTCGGGTCAGGATAGGCAATGGCGTTTACTCCAGCCTGAATGGCAAGTAGGTCAGTCTCTTCACGTGTCTTTCCCTTCGGCCTTGCACATCCAAGTGCAAGAGGGATGTCGGGCATCAACCTTCTTGCCTCAACAATTACAGATACAATGTCTCGTGGAGACGGAGGGGAGCATAGCTGCATCGGTGTTCCCCAGAATGGAATGAGACCGATGATTATGACTGCTGCCGGTTTGTGACGGGAAATCATTCTGAGCGCCTCAAACTCCCCCTTCAGTCTTCCATAGTGAAGCCCCACGACGACATGAGGAACGGTCGGCACACTTTCTTTCTCCAACGCACTCAGCGATTCCTCATAGTCCTCTGTCGTGCGATCGAGCCTGCAGATCTCTCTTATGGTTTCGTTGGAGCCGACTATATCAATGAGAGCAGCCTCAATCCCTGCTCCAGCAAGTCTGCCGGCAGTATCTGCACTAACAATGCCTGTATGAACAACAACCTTCAACCCAAAGCCCTTCTTCGCTTCAGCCACAGCGTCAAGAAAAGGCTCCAAAGGAACTGTTCCATTAATTCCACAGCCCCCGCTTATCAAACAACCTTCGGCGTATCTGAGGCGCAGTTCTTGGAAAATCTTAACGAGATCCCCAGGTGACTTCGTGGGCGCCATTGTCTCCAAGAGTTTTCCACTGCAGTACCGACATCCTAACGCACAATCATGACCTGTGACAGAAATTGAAGGGAAGGGACGAGTGTGACTACTCCAATACCGATTACTGTATCGCATGAAACTAGGAGCGTAGAAGCAGATTCTACGGCCGAAGTTCCCCCAACTCGTCATCCTGGCTGCTCCAACAGCATCTGTGAACTCCTTACTGGAATTGGTCTCTTCGAGGGGTTGAGCCGTAGTTCTTTCCCTCAGCCTCGGGACTTCACGACTCATTTTCCTTCTGGGAGGCGAGTTAAACATATGTTGCGATGGTCTGCGGGTACTTCCTCATAAGCAG
>CAZZFQ010000092.1:0-3664 GCA_964653695.1 uncultured Candidatus Bathyarchaeia archaeon
TACCTCTCGCCTCCTCCGCCCCCACCGCCTCCTACGAAAACTCTGACTCCTCGGGAGTTGTGGATGAGCAATGCGAAGCTTGGTCCCTACGCTCCTGCAACAGATGACTGGAATGAGATCATAAGCAAAGCCAAGCAAGAGGGCAAAGTTGTCGTCTACTCCCTTTCCTCAAGGATCCCGGACGTAGCGGCGGCCTTCAAGAAACGGTTTCCGGAGATAGAAGTAGAGGCCTACGACATATCGGATGTTGTCATCAAAGAGAAATTGACCAGAGAGCAGGAAAGCCAGAACTACCAAGCAGATGTCCTCTTCTATGCAGACTATCCAACCGTTGTTAACATGGTAATTCCGAAGGGATACGCGGTCAACTGGGTTCCGACAAATATGACCAGCGTTATTCCAGAGAAATGGAGAACACCAGCTCTCGTCCACTCAATGGAGGCAAGAACCATCCTCTACAACAACGAGACGTACACACAACAGCCCATAACGAGTATCTGGGACTTGACTAAGAAAGAGTGGAAAGGAAAGGTTATGATGAAGGATCCGCTGGCGTCATCGGACGTTATGAATTGGCTTGCCTTGCTTACCGAGCCAAGTGTTGCCAAGCAGTTGGCAGATGATTACCAGCGGGTGTTCGGGCAGCCGCTAAAGCTCACCACAGCCAACGCAGGGTACGAGTTCATATCGATGCTCAAGAAGAACGATGTTGTGCTAACACAGGCCGACGGAGACGTCTCTGATGCTGTCGGAGCAAGAGGGCAGAAGAACCCGCCCCTAGGCATATGCGTGGTCTCGAAGATGAGGGATGTGAAGAACAAGAAGCTCGCTATGGAGGCGATCTACAACCTAACGCCATTTGCCGGTGTCTACAAGAGGAACATATTGAATATTGCCAACATGGCAAAACACCCATGGGCAGCGAAGCTTTTCATCACGTTCATGCTCCATTGGAATGGTTACAACTCAGGTTACTGGGTTCCAGGGCAGTATTCTCCTAGAAGTGATTTACCTCTGCCACCAGCGTCGCCGCCCTTGGATAAGACGACTTTGATTGAAGTCGAGAAGTACAGTGACTTCATCTACACCACCGCGGTGGTTGTACGCGACAAGTGGATTGGCGGCTAAACCACCTTCCTCTACCTCCCCTTTTTTTCTTGAGAAAAAGGAGCTTCTTTTCCCTGTGAGATGACGAGGGGAGATGAAGTTTCCGAGAGACCTAAGAAAGACACATGTTGTGTTGTCACTTCTCTTCTTGATTGCGCTAAGCTACCTAATCTTGGTTCCAGTCTTCAACCTAGTGCATGAAACATTGGTTTGGGGTACGGAAGACATACGCCTTTCACCAGAAGCCGAGGCAGGGCAGTTTTCGCTGTTCCATTGGTGGAGGATACTTGCCGGTTCAATTAGCTCGAATATGTTCTATACGCCTCTGGTGAATTCTTTGATCGTGGGATTTGGAGCCTCCGTTTTTTCACTTGTGATAGGTTTCGTTTTGGCTTGGTTGGCTGTAAGAACAGACGTACCGTTCAAGGGGCCGTTGTCAGACATGGCAATGATTCCTTTCGTTCTCCCATCTTGGGCCTACGCGCTTGCATGGATCACACTGTTCAAGAATGAGAGGATAGGAGGATACATGGGCATGTTCCAGGCCATATCTGGCATTCAGGTTCCGGACTGGATCGCCTACGGGGCCCTGCCGATAATCGTCTGTTTATCTCTTCACTACTTCACGCTTAACTACAACTTGATCTCAAGCGCGCTTTCGACAATGGACGCTCAGATAGAAGAAGCAGCGGAGATAACCGGTGCAAGCAGAGCGTACATCCTAAGAAGAATAGTGTTCCCAGTGATAACCCCAGCCGTACTTTCGGCCTTCATATTGACCTTTACTCACTCCGTAAGCTCCTTCGGAGGCCCCTATTTCCTCGGCACGCCCGTTCGCTACTATGTGATGTCGACGATGGTATTTTCTGCCTTCAACAACCGAATGTATGGTGATGCTTACACACTGGCCCTCATCCTAATGGGGTTAGTCCTCTTAGCGCTCTATCTTAACCGCAAAGTGATTGGAACAAGAAAGAGCTTTGTCACGGTAGGCGGCGCTGGATTCAGAAGCAAAGTCACACAACTCAACAGAAGAAGCATAATCGGGGCAGGTGCGATAATGTTCATTTTGGTTATCACTTTCCTCCCTTTGGTTGTCCTCTTACTCCAGACATTGATGAGGTACCTCGGTATCTATAGCATTGACAACCTGACGCTTCACTTTTGGATTGGACCGAGCGATCCGGCTTTTGCGGATGGACAACCAGGCGTCGTGATGAATACTGGGATATTGAGTGCAGCCAGAAATAGCTTGAGCCTTGCCTTCTTGACGGCACTCATAGCAAGTTTCACTGGGATACTAATAGGATACGCGATAGTGAAGGGAAGGGGATCGAGGATCTCGGGGGTCCTCGACTCCGTTGCGTACGCGCCCGCCGTGATTCCTAGCATCACGTTCGGAGCCATCTATCTGTCTATGTTTGCGAGACCTTTTGGTCCGATACCTCCGTTGTACGGTACATTCGCGCTCCTTGTGATCGCCTGCACAGTGAAGACTCTTCCTACCGCTTCAAGGGCAGGAGTCAGCTGCATGATGCAAATTGGAAAGGAGTTGGAAGAAGCAGCGATAGTAGCAGGCGCTTCATGGCTGAGGCGATTCCGAGCCATAGTCTTACCTTTAACTAGGAAAGGTTTCCTGTCAAGCTTCACCCTGGTCTTCATGTCCGTAATGAGAGAGCTGACGTTGATAGTGATGCTCGTGACTACTTCAACCAACTTGTTGACGAACATCGCCGTTCGTTATGCTGAGCAAGGCTATATGCAACACTCGGATGCAATCGTGCTTCTACTCTGCGCCGTCACGCTTCTAGTTGTTTTGGTGGCAAGAAGAACAACCAGTGAAAAGATCACAGGGGAGTAATGCGATGCCAGAGATCAGACTCAAAGATGTAGAGAAAAGCTTCGGGAAAACGATTGCGGTCGACGATGTGAGCCTTGACATACGAAACCGCGACTTTCTCGCCTTGCTAGGTCCATCGGGATGCGGAAAGACAACCACTCTAAGAATGATTGCAGGCCTTGAGGAACCTGACAAAGGTGAGATCCACTTCGGTGATCAAATCGTCTACTCCAGCGAGAGAGGAATCTCTCTTCCCGCCTCTGAGAGAAGATTAGGCCTTGTCTTTCAAAACTATGCATTGTGGCCTCACATGACCTGCTTCGAGAACGTTGCCTTCCCAATGAAAGTCAAGAAGATACCTGAACAAGAAATAAGAGCCAGAGTGAAGGAACTCATGGATTTGCTTCATCTTTACGGACTGGAAAGCCGCTATCCATCCGAACTCAGCGGAGGACAGCAGCAACGTGTCTCGCTGGCAAGAGCGCTGACAACGAACCCTGAAATTCTTCTTCTAGACGAACCGCTTAGCAACCTCGACGCAAAACTCAGAGTGGAGATGCGGTCGGAGATAAAGAGGATACATCACCTCATCGGATGCACGTGCATATACGTTACACACGATCAGTCTGAAGCACTATCCATGTCCGGCACGATTGCGATTATGAATGAAGGAAGAATCGTTCAGGTCGGGACGCCTGCAGAGATATACGACGACCC
>CAZZFQ010000093.1:0-3380 GCA_964653695.1 uncultured Candidatus Bathyarchaeia archaeon
GTCCCGTTTGAGATTGCCCAAGAAGCTGGGCAACTTAGGCGCCAAATAGCAGACGCCTTGACTGCTCAGGAGCCTGAAATCGTAATCGATCAACTCACACAGAGGTACGAAATTGAGAGGTACGGAGCAAGAAGGGCCGTAGAGGAACTCAACGAACTCATTCAAAAGGGAATTCCCATTCCAGACAACAACAGGATCCTGATCGAGGCTTTCGATAGGTACCTGATCGTTCACGTCTGCTTCGGTGAAGCCGTAAACAGAACCCTCAGCTACATATTCGAAAGCATACTCTCGGAGAAAGGGATACTTCGAAACGTTTGGGCAGACGGCTACCGAGTATTGATTGAACTGGCAATAGAGCTCGAAGCTGACGAGATAGAAGGCTTGGCATCATCTATCCTCCGAATATCGCCGCAGGAAGCAGAAACAGCCTTTAGAAGATACGTCGAGGCGAGAAGGCCCTTCTCATACTACATGAAATTCATCGCTGAAAGGTTCGGCGCCATTCCCAGAGGAGTCACGATAGCCGAAGAAGGAAGGCTTCAAGATATGGCAACTAGGTTCAGGAACACGCCAATCTACGAGGAAACTATTCGTGAAGCACTTCAGGAGAAAGTTGACCTAGAAACAACCCGCCTCGTCTTCTCCAAGATAGCCCTTGGAGAAATAGACCTACACGTCAAGGTCATGCAAGAGAATCCCACTCCCCTGGCCTACCACATATTAAACAAGTTTTCCGAAACCCCTGAGATGGCAGCGCCAGAGAGCATAAGAAAGCAAAACATTGAGAGGATGAAGGCAGCTCTTCAATCAGAATACGCTCAGCTCATGTGCATGGCGTGTGGAAAAGAGCAAGCTCAGCTTCGAGTTCAAGCCCTGAACGACCAACCTAAATGCCTCTACTGCGGATCCGGTCTATTAGCCGTCATAAACAAACACCGGATGGCTTCCCTTTCAGTCACAAGGAAATGGTCTGCAGACCAGCCGCTGACCGAAGAGGAACAGAAGATACTCGCTCGTACGAGAAGGACTGCTGATCTGGTTCTGTCATATGGCAAGAGGGGGGTTATGGCTCTCCTTACGTGGGGGGTAGGACCGCAGACAGCTGCCCAGGTTCTGGCAAAGATGCACAAGCGTGAGGAAGATTTCTTCGCGGACCTGTTGCAGGCGAAGTTGAAGTACATTCAGACTAGGCCGTTCTGGGATTGAATTTGACTCCACCTAGTTTTTTACACCCTTCAAAGAACGTATCACGCGCACCGCAGGGTGATCCGGGAACATGATCAAAGGAGTGGTCCTCCGCAACTTCATGTCCTACTCCAACGCTTCAGTTCCACTCTATCCCGGATTAAACCTAATAGCCGGCCCCAATGGAGCTGGAAAGTCGTCGATTCTACTCGCGATATCACTCGTCTTGGGCCAAGCGTATACTGAGAGGTCAAAGAGACTGAGCGACCTCATTCGTTGGGGAGAAGACCAAGCCCGCATAAGCCTTCTCCTAGATAATTCTCTGAGGGAGGGAAGAAGACCATTTCCTCAATATCATACAGACACAGTCGATGTAACGAGAATACTGAGAAAAGGAGGAGACTACGCTTATCTTCTCCAGGGAAGGCCCACATCGAAAGAAAGGGTAGTCGAGGTCTTCACCCGGATCGGCGTCAACCCGGGCAACATGCTAATCATCATGCACCAATTGATGGTAGGAAGGTTCGCCTCAATCTCTCCGCATGAGAAGCTGCATATGCTTGAAGAAGCCGTTGGCTTCGAGTCCTACCGGGCAGATGTCATCGATGCCGATACTCGCTTGAGGAAAGCTCTGAGCGAAGAGGAGTCCCTTGCAGCGGTTCTAGAATCAACTCAAGAAACCTACCAGTACTGGAAGAAGGAGTACGAAAAATACCAGAAGAAAAAAGAGTTTGAGGAAAAGCTGCGACGACTCCAGAGCGAGCTGCTCTGGGGAAGGGTTGAACGGAGAGAAACAGCTCTCACTAAACTTGACGGCAAGATTGAGTCCAGAAGAAGAGCCATAGAACTCACAGAAGCCAAAATAGACGAAGCCAAAGAAGCCCTCGGCACAAGGCGTCGAGCATTGGACAGCGCTCTCAGCAAGCGACACCATCTCGAAGAGAAGAGGATAGGACTGGAGCGTGAAATCGCTCGAACCGAGACTGATCTTAGATGGGCCAAACTCCAAACCCGAAACACAGTCCAAGAGCTTGAGACCTTGTCAACCATACTTGCAGGACTGAAGAATCCCAGCTTCGGTCAAGGTACCGCATCGACCATGATTGAACCACTTGTCGAACTCAGAAAGCAGCTTGAATCCAGGAAGAACGAGCTTGAGGCACTCTCTGTCTCTTCGTCACTCAAAGACGCCCAAGTAAACCTACACTCGCTCGCTGAAGAGCTTGAAAAGGAGCGTCAGACAGTGGATGCGGCGATGGAACGCGTCATAGATGCGAAGGTTCAGTTCGAGGTTCTTCAATTCCGAAAGAAACTTCTTTCAGATGAACTGCGAGGCCTCCAAGCCCAAAGAAGGATCGCAAAGCAGGAGCTAACTCCGCTCATCAAGAGAGCTGAGAGGCTAGGACCGAGACCAACCAAGATCAAGAACATAGGTGACCTTGAAATGGCGATTGCTGCTGCGGAGGAACAGCTCAGGCCGCTGGCACACATCTCCGAGGAGGTTGAGAAGATGTACAGTTCGTATGTGGGGCTTGTGAAAGACTTGAGGGAAAAGGCTGAGCTCGTAGCCAAGAACAGAGAGGAGGTTCTCCGCGAGTTGGCGAAACGGTTTGACATGTGGAAGAGCGTGGTCGAGAACTTTCTCGGTCAGCTAAGTGACAGATACAATGGCATCCTCAACAGTATTGGAGCCTCAGGAACCGTTCGCCTTGTCGAGGCGAGGGACATAGAGAAAGCCGGGCTGCAGTTGATGGTTTCCTTCAAAGGTGGGAAGCCAACCCCGATAGACGGGCTCACGCAGAGCGGCGGAGAGAGAAGCGTCGCCCTCATGGCTTTCCTCCTGGCTCTGCAGCAACACATCAAGTCGCCTTTTCGGGCGATCGACGAGTTCGATGTTCACTTGGATCCTCGAAACCGCGAGATGGTTTCAGACCTGATCACCTCAAGCTTCAATGAAGCCAAGAACGAGCAGTACGTGGCAATCACGCCTGGACAGATAGAGGCAGTCAAGGACAATGTTCACGTCATAGTGGTGCAGAACGTCTCTGGGCTCTCTGAGATCTCAGAGGTGAAGTAGCCGTGGCAAAGAAGCTTGAGAGAGCGAAGCCCCACACAGCCATCGCGAGAAGAGACGTGATCGACATAGTGAAGACATGCGAGGCCATTGAGGATCGAAAGTTCAATCCGTTCCT
>CAZZFQ010000094.1:0-3294 GCA_964653695.1 uncultured Candidatus Bathyarchaeia archaeon
TCACGTAGGGTTCAACATCAGGCTTCGACCGGAGAACATCATCTGCCGTCACTATACCCTGAAAGATCATCGGTGAGAGACCTAGAAGCTCAAGAGTACGGAGTGTGCCCTTCCTAGAAGTGTTAGTAACTATCACATGAGTGAACGTTCTGAGCGCTACCTCAAGCATGTCTCTTAGTTTGGGATCGGGCTTCAAGTACTCCGTCTTGTCGACTGAGTCTACTGCATCTGGAATCAATCTCCGGTTCAAACCCAGCTCGACTACCGTCGCAGTTGCTCCTCCGAGGCGAGCATATAGAGCCAAGTATCTTTCCCTCGCTTCTTCGTAGGGAACCGACAGCCCCACTGCAATACGAGTATAGATCTCATGCTGAATCGCCTCTAGGAGGTCCGGCTCTGATTTGTATAGCGTTCCGTCAACATCCCACAGCAGATGTTTGACATCTCTTAACATACCGATTCTTTCGCTCCGGGAAGTGGAGCCTATACAGATCGGAATGCATTGATAACCATAATGGAGAATAGTCGCCTCGTGAAGAGTTTTTGATAGGAGCAGGTTTTGGGCGAATGTACGTATTTACTCGAGGAAAGATGTTGCTTCTTGTTGTCCTCATTGTGAGCTCTTGGGCGTTGGCACTATTTGCGTTCGCATACTACAGATTGGGTGGTAGCGGGCCTCCGGCATCTTTGCGCCCCCCTGGCTCCTCTACTCAAATCGTTGAGATACACCCTGGCATCTTCAAACTTCCAAGCCCAGTCACAGTCGGAGCCATGTCGGTTGAAGAAGCCATCTATCGAAGGCGATCTAAGAGAGAGTATCTTGACAAGCCGTTGGACAGCTTTCAGCTTTCTCAACTATTGTGGGCTTCGCAAGGGATAACCGAACCAAGATGGGGCTTAAGGACGGCTCCTTCAGCAGGAGGCACGTATCCTCTAGAGGTCTATGCGGTTGTGGGCGAGAACTGCGTCAAGGATTTGAGAGCCGGCATTTACAGGTACAATCCGAAAGATCACACGATCATACTGGTTGCGTACGGAGATTTCAGAACTGAACTCTCAGCTGCTGCGCTTAATCAGCAGTGGGTTGCCGATGCGCCTGTAAGCCTTGTCATAACTGCCGTCTATGAAAGAACGACGCGGATCTACGGCTCAAGAGGAGTCAGATATGTGGACATCGAGGCCGGTCATGCGGGCCAGAACGTATACTTGACTGCAACGGCCATGGGGTTAGGTGCTGTAGTAGTCGGAGCATTTCATGATGAACAGGTCCAACAGGTCCTCAGGCTACCCAAGGATCAAGTTCCCTTATGTGTAATGCCAGTTGGACATCCGAAGGAGTAAGAGGAACCCGCATGAAATAGGACAACAACAATTCTGAGCGAGGGCATATAGGTCCAAGGCGAGTATGACAGGTCTGCGCTTGATGCCCGAGGGCGCAGGCAGACTAGGAAAGTGAGTCACATGCGTTTGCTATGCCCAGTCTGTCAAAGGGAAACTGCTGTTGACAGTTTCGTCTATCGTTGTGAGAACTGCGATGAAGCGCTTGAGCTTCACTACGACCTTGAAAGACTGCAGGGAAAGGTTTCACCGCGGACATTTGAGAGTCGGCCTTGGAACTTGTGGCGTTACTCAGAGCTTCTCCCGGTCAATATGCATGCAAGAATCTCTCTGGAGGAAGGGGGAACACCTCTGCACAGGAGCAGAAGACTTGGAGAGAGGCTCGGCCTTGAACATCTCTACCTTAAAGATGAAACCAGGAATCCGACGGGCTCCTTCAAAGACAGAGGAAGCAGCGTTGGTGTTTCCAAGGCAGTCGAGTTGAAGGCCAGAGCTGTGGGATGCGTTTCGACAGGAAATATGGCTGCATCAATGGCAGCTTATGCAGCAAAGGCTGGTCTGAAGAATCTTGTATTGATACCGGCTGGAACACCTGTGGAAAAGATGGTTCAGACTATGATCTGTGGATCCAAGCTTATCGCAGTCACGGGGAAATATCCGGAGACATATCGAATGGGGCTAGAAGCGAGCGTGAAACATCACATCTATATGGTCCACTCGGACGCGCCGTTCAGAGTTGAAGGTCAGAAGACTGCCGCCTACGAGATTTGTGAACAACTGGAATGGAGTGCGCCAGACTTTGTGCTGGTCCCAACGAGCAGTGGTGGAAACATAAGCAGCTTGTGGAAGGGATTCAAGGAGATGCATGATTTAGGAATCGTAGCCCGTCTGCCTTCAATGGTCTGCGTTCAAGCAGAAGGCTGCTCGCCGATCGTGACGGCATTCAGATCAGGAAAAGAAACTGTCCAGCCATTCTCAAAACTTGGTACACTCGCCCACTCAATTTCGAACCCGGATCCTCCCAGCGGGAGGAGAGTCATCAGATTGATCAAAGATTCGAAAGGATTCGCGCTATCGGTGACTGACCAAGAGATTCTTGAAGCCCAGAGACTGATCGCTGAGACTGAAGGACTATTCATTGAACCGGCCTCGGCCTCCACAATCGCGGCATTGCGAAAATGCTTGGAGAGCGGCATGGTCGGAAATTCAGACAAGATAGTTTGCGTGCTGACTGGTTCTGGCCTAAAAGATGTCAAGAGTGCGACACAGTTGCTGACAAAGCCTCTCGAGATTGGTTCGGCAATGGAGCTCGAGAACATCCTCAGGCAAATATGACTGGTCGACAAGATCCTACTTTGTCAAGTAGAGTCTCGCTGCAGACTTGAGAGTCTTTGCGATTAGTCTTGGAGCGAAGGAAGGCGGTTCGAATGGCTTGGCAACGGCTTCTATGTTTTCTCCAACAATGTTGATCTTTTCCGGATCCAATGTCCCCAGACCACCTTCAGAGCACAGCTTGATGTGGCTGATCTGAGAGGGATCGAATCCCATGACTCGACTGCATACTGCGTCAACTGAAGCGGGGCGTGTTCCAGCTATGATTGCCCCTGTCTGTACAGGTTCTCCCAGTAGGGGGCCATTTCCCTCCATTCCGACTATTCCGTCAACCAGAATCAAGTGCTGTCCTAACGATCTGTTGACTTCAAGCAAGATCCTGTCAAGAGACTTATGCATTGATGGTTTGTTCCGATCCGCGATGAGCCCAAATGAATTCTTGAGCGAAAGCGTAACGGTCATACCGGTGCAAGTCTTTAGTTTTGGAAGGTTCACCACATAGTCGGCCTCAGCCACGAGCTTTGGGAGACAGAAGGCTACATCGTTAACATTCATCGCGAGAAGGTTCTTCTCCTTCGAGAGATTCCTAAAGGCAACATCCATACGTGCAAGCAGGCTGTTCAA
>CAZZFQ010000095.1:0-3240 GCA_964653695.1 uncultured Candidatus Bathyarchaeia archaeon
AGGGCAGAATTGCTGAAGGTACTGAAGCTCTGAAGCTGGCAGCAACAATGCCAGACGGCTCCAAGATCGAGAAGTCAGTGAAGTTTGGGCAGATCGATCACATTCCTTTGGAAGAAGGGAAGAGAATATCGGCCGAGATTGAGCCGGCCAAAGAACTCGACGTGGGCGCTGGACCAGGAACTAGGCTGAAAGCCGACATTGAAGGTGGTGTGGTAGGCGCAATCCTGGACGCAAGAGGAAGGCCGCTGATTCTGCCCGAAGACAGCAAGCAACGGAGGAAAGTGTTACTGAGTTGGTTCTCTGCGCTCAACACGTATCCCCAGGAATCGATTAAGAGGTATGGTCGAGATCTCGGAGAATCGGCTACTGAGACAGATAACGAAAAGGGGAGAAGCTAGCCATGGCGCTTGCCTATACGCCAGGTCTGAAGGTCAAAGCTTCAACGACAATTCGAGTGGCAAGGAGATTGCCGATTCCAGGGGAAGTCTTGGTAAGGAATGGGGAGAGTGTTACCTTCGACACCGTGGTTGCCAGAACATCCGTGCCTGGAGGCGTTGAGATAGTCAAGCTCGTTCATCTCTTAGGCATTGATCCCGACGATGTTGGCAGGTACCTGAGAAAAAAGGTCGGCGATAGCGTGGAAAAAGACGAAGTTATCGCCGAGAAGAAGGGACTCCTTGGCATGTTTAGGTCTATCGCCACATCGCCGACGACAGGAGTGATTCAGCACGTCTCAGAGCTAACGGGGCAAGTAACCATATCTGAACCGCCTGTTCCCATCGAGATAAAGGCCTACGTTCCTGGGCAAGTGGAAAAGGTTCTGCCGAATGAAGGAGTCATAGTTAGGACAGACGCTGCGTTGATTCAGGGTATCTTCGGAGTAGGCGGAGAAACACACGGCGAGATTATGTTTGCTGTCGATTCACCGGACGGGATGTTGACCGTCGATAGAATCCAAGATAACTATGCAGGAAAGATCATCGTCGGCGGGTCTCTTGTGAAAGTAGAGGCACTGAGAAAAGCAGCTTCCTTGGGCGTCAAAGGAGTTGTTGTTGGTGGAATAGAGGACAAAGATCTATCAGACTTCATGGGGTATGAGATAGGCGTCGCCATAACAGGGCATGAGAATGTCGGCTTGACATTGATAGTCACTGAGGGCTTTGGAAGGATGCGGATGTCTGACAGAGCATTCAATCTCCTGGGAAGACTTCAGGGAAGAGAAGCGGCAATAAACGGTGCCACGCAGATCCGGGCAGGCGTAATACGTCCAGAGATAATCGTGCCTGAACCTGAAGCACAACGAGCAATATCTGCTTCAGAAGTCTCATTCGTAGCCCAGAAGGGCATGGAGCCAGGCATGGCAGTGAGGATCATACGTGAACCTGACTTCGGCAGGATAGGAAGGATAGCCAACCTTCCAGTCGATCTGCAAGTCGTTGAGACAGAATCACCAGTCCGGGTCTTGGAAGTTGAACTTGAAGACGGTCGAACGGTTACTGTACCGAGAGCTGATGTGGAGATAATCGAAGAGTGAGATTATCACAGCTGGAGCAAGACAGGCAGAATAGAGTTTTGAGAAGATTGACGGGATTTCCTCAAATAGTTCGCTTGGCCCGGTGTAGAAATTTGAGAATTGAGGATTTGACCAAATCCTTATTCAACTAAGTAATGCGTCCATCCAAATGTCAAGTGACGTTTTCTGCACTGAAGAAATGAAACGACTGCCTTGCGAATTCCAGTCTACTCCTCTATGATCTCGACGTTTGCCCTTGGTACTATCACTCTTCGTCCGTCCTCTAGCTCTATCTCCACAACCCTGACATCAGACTCTGTCTCCACAACCTGCAGCTCGACAGGTAGGCTCGCGACTCGTCCAATCGCTCCGAAGTAGGGATCTCTAATCACTCTGATGGGGGTTCCTGGAGCCATTCCACCACTAGTTTCCTCAGCTTCCTCAACGAGGCCCTTCACCTCTGCATCTCTAAGAGCTATGACTATCTCTGGTCTAATAACCCCAGCACGGATTTGTGTGGCGCCGTTAATGGATGCTTCTCTTCCGTCAAATGATTTGAGTAAGGTGAACGTTCTGTGTGGCATCTTCATCTTACCGAAGCCCTCGGTGATTATCAGGGTCAGTCCTGTCTCTTCTTGTCCTGTGATCGCAACCCCTATCTCATAGCCCAAGAACCTGATGAGATCCTCGTCTTCGACGCCGCCGACTACTATTCCTTTAACTCCTGTTTTGACGGCTTTCACAAGCGCTTCACCTGTAACGAGCGAACCGCCGACTAGGACCTTGCCCTCACATGAAGAATCGATTTTCTCGGGGGTAAGAACCTCGTCTGGAGTAGTTGCAACCATCCTTAGGTCTGCGTGGGCTTCTCCCCCTACTCCGAAGATACCTTGCACTAGGGCAGCGGCTGTGCGAACCGTTACGCCTTGCCTAGGCGTCATATGGACGACCTTTCCGGGAATGTACGCCGTTATCTCGACGGGAACGTAAGGCTCCCTTAAGGCAACTTGGCCCGTGACTTCAGAGATTAACTCGATCGTTCCGTCTGCGGGTGCGTACACGAAAGACTTGAAAAGGCCGAAGAAGGAGCTGCGTTTCGCGATGAGCTCATTCTTTGCAACTTGCTCCTTCAGCTTCTTCAGCATGAACGGCCCCATTTCCTCTGGATCTACTCCCAATGCATTTGCCACGTTTATCAGGTGGATCTCTCCGGGAACCTGTGTCCTCGCCACCACTTGATCATGCGTCACGATGTCTCCTTCCTTCACGAGGACCTCCCCCGGTATAGGTAGCCTTCGTGTCTTGCTCACCATCGCGAACCTTTTGACCTTGAGTCCAGGCGTGTATGCATGTGCCATGCTAGCTTCCTCCTTTGACCTCTGGTGACTGAATCCGCTCATAGACAGCTTCAGGGTACATGTTCATTGCTTGGAACCACTCAAGCAATCTTTGCCTTCTCGCTGCTGCATCCTCGGGAATCGAGAGGGGCCTGCCTCTGCAATCAAAAATCAAGCCGACAACGCCGCCCTCCGCTGTCGTCTCCAAGCCATGGCCCGGTCCCCTTCCCACATCCAAATCCTTCGCTGGAGACAGAACCAGTTTGGCGTCTTTGCCTGACTCGAGTGGAACTACCCTTATCGAGCCAAACGCCACATTCTCCTCGACGGTGCGGCCTTCGGCTTCAACCTTGAAGCTGAGAGCGTTTCCTCCTTCCGCAAGTACGCCTC
>CAZZFQ010000096.1:0-3122 GCA_964653695.1 uncultured Candidatus Bathyarchaeia archaeon
AGAGATCGCGCCGGCGGAGGTATGGGTGAAGGATGAGCAAGGAGATCGGAAGATCACGAACTTGAACGACGAGCTTCTCTCTGAGCTGAACCTTTCCACTCCCGAGCACTTCGAATACCAAGCTAGCGATGGAGAGAAGATAGATGGTTGGGTGATGAGGCCCCCGAATGCCAAAGGCGAGAAGCTTCCAGCAATACTAGATGTTCACGGTGGACCAAAGAGTGTCTTCGGTTACTCGTTCATGTTTGAGCATCATTTCTTCACCTCGAAAGGATTCGCAGTCATATACCTCAACCCGAGAGGAAGCGACGGCTACAGCGAGGAGTTCGCAGACATAAGGGCCGCCTACGGCGAGAGAGACTTCAAAGACATCATGGAAGGCTTGGACCATGTTCTTTCGCGTTTTCAGTTCGTTGATCCGGACCAGATCGGCGTCACCGGGTTGTCTTACGGTGGCTTCATGACGAACTGGATCGTCACGCATACAGATCGCTTCAAGGCAGCGGTATCGCAGAATGGCATATCAGATTGGATAGCCATGTTTGGAACAACGGACATCGGATTCTACTTCTCTCCTGACCAGATAGGGAAGGAGCCGTGGAGCAACCTTCAAGCATACGTCGACAAGTCCCCCCTGACCTATGCGCCTAGGGTCACGACGCCGACGATGTTCGTCCATAGTGCTGAGGATTTCAGATGCTGGATTGATCAGTCAATAACTTTCTTCACAGCGCTCAAGTATCTAGGAAGAGAAGCAGAGTTAGTCCTGTTCGAGAAGGGCGAGCATACCTTTAGGAGCACAGCGAAGCCGAGCTTCAGAATGAAAAGACTTGAACACATGGCCCGATGGTTCAAAACGCATCTAGCAGCTGAAAGATAAGCCCCCATTCAAAGCATTCAATAACGATATCTTCATGTCCTCAAGATTTTCCAATGTTCTTTGAATTTGCGTCCCTCTTCATCGAAGGCTACTTCCTTAAGCTCTGCCTTAATGCCGAGTCTGCTTAGCGCCGCGAGCATGAGGTTGGTCATGTAGTGCGAAGGATACTTGCCTTCTTTTAGCAATTTCACAGAAGACACGGTTACTGAAACTCCGTACATCTCTACAAATGCTTCGTCTATGCTAAGTCTCTTTATGACTATTCTCTCCATGTAGCCAGTGGATTCCAGGTACCTCGCAATCTCTATCAAGTTGTCTAGTGGCTTGCGATCTCTGTCAATTTGAATGAAACCTCTCCTTATGGCCTCGTCTAAGTGATGTTCGCCAACTCTTCCGAAGAGTTCAACCGCTTTTTCCCCTAAAAACTCGTTGACGGCTTGGCAGATAGAATAGTTGATCGTATCCAAGAATTCAGGCTTTATGCAATTCCCCATGGTCTGTCGCCAATTGCTTGCCGCCTAGTCTTGGCTAGACTCTGCACTTAACCCTCTCGCCTCATCGAATAGTGTATCTACCCGAAGGGATACTATTCGACTTCGAGGATTGTTCATGACGGGAAATACGGGGAAGGGCTTCTCCACAAGAGCCGTCAGGGCCGGAGAGAGAACAGACCGAGAGACTGGGGCAGTAGTTACACCCATTTACGAGACCTCCGTCTTCGCCTTTACCAGTACCCAGCAGTTGATCGACGCCGTTAGCGAGATGAGCGGCCGCGATGTCTACACGAGGTGGAGCAACCCAACAGTCACGGCTGCCGAGCGAAAGATCGCTGAGCTGGAAGAGGCAGAGGATTGCGCCGTGTTCTCATCCGGTATGGCGGCCATTTCAACTGCGATCATCAGCCTCGCTTCTCCGGGCGATCACATAGTCTCAATCAGAGATCTATACGGCGGGACACTGGATCTCTTTTCGAGTCTGATGAATAGGTTCGGCGTGCGAACAACATTCGTTGAGGCCACGGACGTCAGCGAGATCGAGTCAGCGGCTGGGGAGAATACGAAGCTTCTCTTCCTGGAGACGCCAACGAACCCAACCCTCAAACTTGTGGATCTATCTAAGGTTGCGGAAATAGCCGGGAAGAGTGGTGCGAAAGTTCTGGTCGACAACACGTTTGCTTCTCCTTACAACCAGCAGCCTCTCCGGTTCGGATGCAATGCAACCCTGCATAGCGCCACGAAATACCTTGCGGGGCATAACGACGTGACGGCGGGGGCAATAGCTGGGCCAAGGGAACTCACTGAGCCGATGAAGAAGCTTCGCAGAATCCTAGGAGGCGTGCTTGACCCGCATGCCGCTTGGTTGCTGCTCAGAGGTATGAAGACACTTGCGCTTCGCATGGAGAGGCACAACTCGAACGGCCAGAAAGTCGCGGAATACCTTGCAAGTCACCCCAAGGTGGAGAGAGTCTACTATCCCGGGCTGAGCACGCATCCGCAGCATTTGCTTGCGAAACGGCAGATGAAGGGATTCGGAGGAGTCCTGAGCTTCGAGTTGAAGGGCGATCTCAAGCGTACAGTGAGATTCGTTGACAGTCTGAAGCTAGCGCTCATTGCGCCAAGCTTGGGCGGGGCGGAGACTCTGGTCAGCCAGCCGAGCACAGCTTCTCATTACTTCATGAACCCTGAGGAGAGACGGAAAGCAGGGATAAGCGACTCGCTGATCAGACTCTCCCTGGGGATAGAGGATGCAGATGACATAATCTCCGATCTGGAACAGGCATTCGAAAAGGTGTAGTCCGGCTTCCGTGATTTTCACGGCTTCCTCTTCTCACGGCACTCAGGCTACAGGAAAGGATGCGGTTCCTAGCTTCTTGGAATCCTGGCTGGAGCTACAGGGATCGAAGCTCAGATGCGTTCAAGCTTGAACACAACTGGTCTCAGTCCGTCAGAGCAACAGCTTATGGCTATGCCCTTCTCCTTGAACCAGGGAAAATCGCCACCGAACGCCAAGGTCCTCACGTTACCAAAGATCGTATGCCACGCTGAAGTGCAGAAACCCTCAGGCATCTTCCCATCTTGAGCCACGACAAACTCTTGGCCGTCTCGGTACAAGTCGCATGCTCCAAGCGGCCGGACAGGCGTCGCAGGGCTCTTCTCAAAAACCTCAGAAGGGCTGAACCGTTTCAACACCGTTATCTTGACTCTGTGTCGCTCAACCATTTCAAGTACCCTATTGTGGATGA
>CAZZFQ010000097.1:0-3080 GCA_964653695.1 uncultured Candidatus Bathyarchaeia archaeon
GGAAGCGCAGATCACGCCTTCAACCCTGCGGGCGGGCTGCATCACGCGCATCCCGACGGTGCCTCTGGATTCTGCATCTTTAATGACCCAGCCATCGTGGTGGCCTACCTCAAACACAGATACGAAACGAAAAAGATGTTCTACTTGGACATAGATGCTCATCATGGAGACGGGATTATGTACGGCTTTTACTCTGACCCTTCGCTTCTGAACATTGATTTTCATGAGGACGGTCGATACCTGTTTCCAGGAACGGGATTCGCCCACGAGATTGGAAAAGGAGACGCAAGAGGCCTGAAGGTGAATGTGCCGCTGCCTCCCGGAACTGGCGACCAGACGTATCTCAAGGCTTTTAGAGAGATAGTTCCGAGAATGGTGGAGGCATTTCAGCCTCAGATCATTCTCATGCAGTGTGGTGCGGACTCGCATTTTGGTGACCGCTTGGCAAACCTAAGGCTAACCACCAAGAGCTACGAGATGATGATCGAGATCGTTCACAAACTGGCCCATAAGATATGTGACGGGAGAATACTTCTATTCGGAGGAGGAGGCTACTCTCTCAGTAGTGTGGCTCGGTGCTGGACCCTGGCATTTGCCATGCTTGCTGAGGTGCAACTCGGAGATCAGATTCCTGAAAGTTGGCGCAAGCTGTTCAGAGAGGCATCAGGAGAGGAGGCCCCCAAGCAACTTCGCGATTCAGAGAGCGAGGCCGGCACGGAGCCGCCGGCATGCGCCGATGAAGTGTTGAAGGAGTTGAGGGCGATCATTCCTATCCTGCGAGGATAGGGCAACCTGTCAAGTAAGGTTTTATTTTCGTCTTGACTTATCTGTCTCAGGGCGCATCGTCTAGTTGGTTAGGATGTCACCCTGACACGGTGACGGTCCGCGGTTCAAATCCGCGTGCGCCCACCAAAACACACCGCTTATTGTCGCTTGATGAAGTGTGCCTTTGCAAAGGATTATTGCCTTCCTGTCTCCTTGATTCTAGAAGCGTGATGCAATATGGCCCAACAGGTTCTTGACTACGTGGATCAGAATCATCAACGTTTCTTGGTGGACTTGGAAAGACTGGTTCATCAACCGAGCGTCGCAGCAAAGAACGAGGGTATGAAAGAATGTGCTGGATTGGTCGCCAAGATGATGGAGGAGACCGGTGTCAGAGCAGAGCTACTGGAGGTCGTTGGGGCTTTTCCCGTCGTCTACGGAGAGATTCGATCAAGAAAGAACCCCAAGAGAACCGTTCTCTTCTATGATCACTACGATGTCCAGCCCGCTGAGCCCCTAGAGCTATGGGAAACCCCACCCTTCGAACCGTCCATAAGAGAAGGCAAGATGTTCGGAAGGGGAGTTGCAGACAACAAGGGAAACCTGGTCTCTAGGCTCAAGGTCGTGGAATCATGGCTAAAGACGGAAGGAGACGTTCCTTGCAACTTCAAGTTTCTCGTTGAGGGAGAGGAGGAGATTGGAAGCCTACACCTTGAACAGTACTTTGAGCAGTACGGTGAGAAGTTCGCATGTGACGGCGTAGTTTGGGAGTTCGGAGGAGTCGACGAAGAAGAGAGGCCTACCATAACTCTCGGCGTGAAAGGAATCCTCTACGTGGAGTTGGAGGCAAAAGGCCCGGTAAGGGATGTCCATTCAGCGAACGCCGCCATTGTGGATAACCCTGCTTGGCGGCTGGTCAGAGCGCTGGAAACCTTGAAGGACAAGAAGGATCGTATCCTGATCCCGGGCTGGTATGAGGACGTTAAGCCTTTCACGAAAGAGGAGCTGAAGTACCTCAAGGCTGAGCCGCTTCATGAGAAGGCGATCAAAGAGGAGCTAGGGATCAAGACATTCATCGGAGGAATGAAGGGTCTCGAAGCCAAGAAAGCGTTGGCCGGAAAGCCGACCTGTACGATCTGCGGACTTGTATCAGGTTGGACCGGCCCTGGCTCGAAGACGGTTCTCCCCTCAAAAGCTCTTGCGAAGATCGACTTCAGGCTGGTACTCGGTCAGAAACCCAAGGTTCTCTTGGAACGGCTAAAGAAGTACCTCAGGGCAAGAGGTTACGGAGACATGGTCGTTCGCGAGTATGGCATGGAAGAGGCAGCGCGCACTCCTCCCAACGACCCCTTCGTTCAATCGGCCATAAGAGCTGCTAAGGAGGAGTACTCCAAGCCTCCTGTCGTCAGCATATCATCAGCGGGGACAGGCCCAATGTACCTGTTCACGAGGGACCTCAAGGCTCCATGCATATGCATAGGTGTCGGATATGCCTACACACGAGGGCACTCCCCCAATGAGAACATAAGAATCCAAGACTTTGTCAAGGGAACGAAGTGGCTAGCGAGGACAATCGTCAACTTCGTGAAGACCAAATAGCTGATCGATCCCTACTTCCCTTCCTCTTCTTCACACTTGACGAGAGTTCCCCTCTCTATGGCCTTCGAGTCAACGAAAGCAAATCCGTCCTTTGATTAGAAGTACCAGTGTTAGATCTAGGTAGGCTCCTACGTCGATACTCAAAAAAGCTTAGCTCTTGAACTAGACGATCCGTGTACCGTCTATCTTCTTATTCTGCCATGAGTAGCGGCGAAGCTTGGTGGAAGCTCCGTAGCCACAGGCAGCACATCTCTTCATGGTGATGTTGTACGCTCTTCGGCCACATCTTCGGCATGCGATGTGGCTTTTGGAGCGGCCCATCTTACCATGAGCAGTTGTTCCTTTAGTCATTACTCAGTCTTCTCCGAAGTCCGGTCACGACTAAAGTGACTTTCCGGGTTTTCTAAGGGACTTCAACTGGAACCCTGCCTTTTCGGCGGGGGGCTGACCAGAACCACGTTGTCTCCACGGACAACTATGGTTCCTAGCTTCTTTCCCTGATCGCTTGAGATTTCCTCGGCGTCTTCAAGGACTAGGTTCATGTGCTGATCGAAGCTGAACAGTTTTCCCCTGACTCCTCTTCCTCCTTTCAACTCCACCAGCACAAGTTGGTTGAGGCTTTCCTCGAATATCTTGGTAGCAGTTTCCGACATATCGACCATCGAAGGTGAATCAATCAACGTTAAGGGCGAGTGGAACATAATTTAAGGGTTGCT
>CAZZFQ010000098.1:0-3062 GCA_964653695.1 uncultured Candidatus Bathyarchaeia archaeon
CGCTGATGACGGACGCTTGGAGATCTACTACAACTACGAAGAGGCGAAAGAGACTTTTACGAGAGATACTGTTCAAGAAAGGCCGAAAGGCGTCTGGAGATACTTCGAACTGCTTCCCCTTGAAAAGTCCAGAAACATCGTCAGTCTATCTGAGGGCGGCACGCCTCTCCTAAGATGCGAGAGGCTTGGCCAGGAACTTGGTCTTCCAGAACTCTTCGTTAAGGACGAGACCAGAAACCCCACAGCATCATTCAAGGATAGGGCTATGACTGTAGGCGTTTCAAAGGCGGTTGAGTTCAACGCCAAAACCGTTGTCACTGCATCAACAGGCAACGCGGCGGCTTCCCTTTCTGCCCTATCAGCAAAAGCAGGGTTGGATTGCTACGCCTTCGTCCACGAGAACGCGCCTTCAGGCAAGCTTGCGCAACTGGCGTGCACAGGCGCACAAGTGTTCAGAGTTAGAAACCTCGAGACCGCTGAGGATCCAGTCGTCAAGATGCTGAAACTCGCTGTGGAGAAGTTTGGCTGGTATCCATGCCCCAGCTTCGGGCCGTTCAACCCATACCAGTTCGAAGGTGGGAAGACGATCGCGTACGAGATCATTGAACAACTCGAATGGAGCAGCCCAGACTGGGTTGTGATCCCGATTGGAGGTGGTGGACTTTTAGGTGCAAACTGGAAGGGTTTCATTGAAGCAGAAGCATTGGGAATGGTTGATAGAAAGCCGAAGATCGCTGGTATACAGCCAGATGGATGTGCACCTGTAGTGAGGGCCTTCAAGGAAGGAGCAGACCCTCTTAGCATCGAGCCTTGGGCAAATCCCAGCACTGTGGCAGGAGGGTTGAAGGACCCTATACCCTGGGATGGCGATGCTGCTCTCAAATCGATAAGGGACTCAGGGGGATCGGCGGAGGCAGTATCAGACGAAGAGATTCTCGAAGCGCAAGAGCTTCTCGCCAGGACAGAAGGGATATTCACTGAGCCTTCTGGAGCGGCTTCAGTCGCAGGCATGATCAAACTGGCAAGGGCTGGAATCATCGAAGCTGATGAAAAAATCGTTGTGGAAGTCACAGGATCAGGTCTGAAGGATCCTATTGCCGTAGCGCAGAGACTACCAGAGCCTCCGCTCATCAGTCCCAAGATTGAGGATTTCGAAGATCTGCTGAATAGGAAGTTTCTTACTTAGATTGCCGGTGACAGGACTCCAGACAAGTCCCTGCCCGAACTAGTACAACTCTCTTTAGCTGATGCTTTTTGCGGTTTAGCGGGTTGGGTTACGGTGCTAGCTTGGACTCCAAGCCTCAAGCACCGGTTACGGTATCGATCCTATGGCTCAAAAGCCTTCGTAGCGTGTCCTGTTTGGGCCAAGCGAGATGCTTCCAACAGCGACCGTTGTCACAGCTTCGAGAATGCTTTGATGACTCTTGATTGGACTGTGGGGAATCGTGGGACTTCTGGGAGCAGCGCCTGTAGATCTGTCCCCCAGTCTCTCTCCAGCTCTTTGGTCGCGCTCATCAGGGATTTGACGTCGAATGTCTGGTTGTAGATGCTTAGCTTCTTGTTGATAAGAGTTCTTGTGGGCTTGACGTGCTTGCCCAGCAAGAACCATAGGTCATACAGGTGGCGTGGTCTCCCAATGTGGATTAGTGCCCTCACCTTCTCCGCCATGATCTCCTTTATGTTCATGGTAGTAATCATGATATTGTTCATGTCATACATGTTCTTCACCTCCATCTTCTTCGTCTTCATCACAGGTTTCTCTAGGAAAGTTAGATCTAGATTGATGCTGGTCAGGTAGCCATTCATGTCGCGGTACTGTAATCGGAGTCTTCTGGCGTGTTCTCCACGTATGTCCTCAACGGTCACACCTGTGAACGTCACTCCTTCATCGTAGGCGAGTAAAGGTTTCCTGATCTCACTCGCGAGTTGTCCAGCCACATCGCGTTGAGAGTCGAAGTCTAGATCCTCGGAGAAACGAGCTTCAGGATGGAACATTTTCTTGATAGCCGTTCCACCCTTGAAGACGAGCTCATCAGAGAAGGAGGTCTTCGACAGGACCATCAGAGAGACAGCGATTGCGTGATCCCTTTCAATCATGCCAAGACCGATCCGCTCTCTTCCAGCGATCCGCCTAAGATCGTCAGGTGTGATCATGTCTCTTACCAGCTCGTCAACTTACGGTCAGGAAGATTGATGATCAAGCCGAACTCTTTCGAGTAAGTCAATGCTTTATTCGGGCCATTCGGGTCCAGAAACCTGAAGCCACACCATTTCCGCTTGGCCAGTGATCTGCTGACCTCCGGCGCTGTCCTAAGGACTCTTAGGATATGTCCGAGTCTCCGAAGGGCCACGTCTACGCCCATCTTCCTTATACACTCGATGACTTTCTTCCAGTCTAGCTCGTTCCGAGAGTTCCAGATCGCCTTTGTGATTTCGCTGAGGCCTCCGCAATACTGGGGGAAGACCAAAGCGTCGGCAACAGTCTTCTCTCGGGTCGAGATGTTGAACTGCTCATTGTGGATTCTTTCTTGCGTGAACCCGAAGAACTTCTTCCTAGAGATAGTGATGAATCTGAGCATCTGCCCGCCGTACTTGAGATGCCTCTTCCGTTTCGGCGTGGCAACGAAGACAGCGTTAGGTATTTGCTCAGTCATGCCCCAGTGATTCATGGCGGTCCAGAACCCGACATAGTACTCATCGATGACCTGAGGGACGATTAAGAAGAGGCTCTCAGACCAGTCTCCCTCTACCCCTGCACGTCCAGGAACTAGCAGATATTTGCCCCTCTCAACTCTGGTTATCCTCTTCTTTCGACTTAGCCTGTAGACAATCTGCCATGCATCAGTCCTCCTCAAGCCCGTTATCCTCATTACATCGCCAAGGTCGAAGGTAGTCCTGTCCTCCTTCTCTAGCTCGAAAAGCAGCCTGGTTTCGTTTGGCCCCAGCGCTATTTTTCTTGTCACAATACTCACTTCGAACGTAAGTATTGTTACATGAAAAATATAACGATTTCCAATCACTTACCATGGTACGAGAGTGAGAGAGTGAAGGCTGGGAATATG
>CAZZFQ010000099.1:0-3002 GCA_964653695.1 uncultured Candidatus Bathyarchaeia archaeon
AGGTTGACAGAGACTTTGTGGAAGGATCTTTGGTAGTCATTGTTGATGAAACCTACGGAAAACCTTTGGCTATAGGAGAGGCATTGGTTGATTCATCTTCAATTCGAGAGATGGAGAAGGGAAAGGTGATCCGTAACATGCACTTTGTGGGAGACAACGTGTGGGACGTTATGAAGACGATAGACTAGGAGTGTCGCTTTACCGTTCTCGATTCCTCTCCTGGAGGCTTAGTCCTCTTTCCTCTTTCGACGTATTTTCGCAAGGCCATTCCTGCTGCTAGGACGATCAGGATGATTATCGCAAAGCCAACGAAGCCCCCTATTGGCTGTAGCACTGCCTCAAGAGGAGAACCTGCTTCAACCACAATGATCATTGAGATCTCGTTGTTTCCGTAGTTTGCCTCTGGAACCTTGCGGTCAGGATTCAGCACCCACCGTACCTCATAGATTCCGGGTCCCACCACAACAGGGCCTGAGGACCAATCCTGAGCGCCTCCTGCCTCTAGCTTTCCAGGTCCCCCAGTTGCCAGCGCACCACCGCCGAAGTAGGGTTGAACGTAGTACCCTTCGGCTTGAGCATTTCCGAGATTCTTGACCGTTGCACATACGTAGAAGCCCTCCCCCGCCTTGGGCACTATCGGCGTGTTGTTTCTGTCTCCAATCCATATCTTCGTGACGACAAGGTCTGGCAGAGCTTGCTGAGCGAAAGAACGCGACGACATCATAACGAGTGTTATGACGAGAGCGAGGCTCCAGAATCTAAGGCGACTATTCAACAACAACACCATTGCTGGATAGATCTGGGCAAATCATTAAAGCATTGTCCTCTAAGATCTGGCAGGAGATGCCTCAACCCAAGATCTCGATCGTAATTTCATGCTACAACAAGAGCGATACGATAGGAGACTGCGTAGAATCTATTCTTCGACAGGAGGCGCAGAGTTCTGAAGTGATTGTCGTTGACGACGGCTCGACTGACGGATCCCTGCAGATCGTTGAAACGCTAGGCTCTCATGGCGCCCTGAGGATACTGAATCAGAAGCATACGGGCATATCCGCTACTAAGAACAGAGGTGTCGAAGCCTCTATTGGAGACATCTTGCTTTTCATTGATGGAGACTGTGTTTTGGAGGGCGGATCTCTCACCGAGCTTGCCCGATCTTTCGCTGAAGAGGCAGTAGACTGTGTCGGAGGAGAAGTGCGGGCAACCAATACGTTCAACTTGATCGCTAAGGCTGTGGAGTATATGCAGAATGAGGTTGAAAGGAAGTGGCCTTTCGGAGCCAATGTGGCGTACACAAGAAGTGCGCTTAAGACGGTAGGCCTCTTCGATGAACGCATGAAGACCGGTGAGGATGCAGAGCTGTACGTGAGGGCGATGAAGCTAGGTTTCAAGTCTGTGATCAACAGGAGGATCATTGCACGAACCAAGAATCCTGATACTCTGGCAAGTTTCCTTCGTCAGCGCATAAAATGGGGGCGAGGCTTCTGTCAACTAACAGAAAAGCATCCCGAAACATTCACTATGAAGATCAAAGCCTGCTTCTTTTGGATAGTTGCCATGCTTCTCTCACCTCTGTTAGCTCTGGCAGACATTCGCCTTATCTTGGCATTTCCAATACTTGTCATTTACAATCTGATCCGTTTCATGCCAGGAACGATAGCCATATATCGAAAGACAGGCGACGCGAAGCACTGCGCGACTATTCTGTTCTTGAGATTCTTCAACGCCCTTGCGTATGTTTTAGGCTGGAGCCACTGGCGCTTTCTAGAGTTAGTTCACAAGGCAACACGTCTTGAACCTTTTCTGCTAGTGGCTACGTCTCGCAAGCTTTCTTTCTTCATCGACCTGCCTACGTGATCCATGGAACTCTGACTTCTTCTATTCGCCATCTAGGCCGGACGAAGCTCTTCTCAACTGGAGTAGCAATACCTGCGTTATGAGCGAGAATGCCTGTCCAAGCTATCATGGCACCGTTGTCGGCAGCGAACTCTGCCGGGACAACTCTGAGCTCTCCTCCTCGCTCCTTTGTCATTACGCTTAACATCTCTTGGAGTCTTTTGTTTCGAGCGAAGCCGCCTGTCAGGAGAAGGGTGTTCTTCTCTGTGTGTGCCATCGCCCTCTCTGTAACTTCAGTGAGCATTGCTAGCGCTGTCTCCTGAAGGCTATAGCAGAGATCTTCCGCCTTCTTTCCTTCCTTGAGGTATCGAAGAGCTTGTGTAACAAGGCCCGAGAATGCTAGATCCATCCCTTTGACCAAGTAGGGAAGCTCAATGTACTGAGATCCTTTTGAGGCAGCCTCATCAAACTTCGGGCCGGGCCATGGGTTAGAGGGATCATGAATCCCCGATTCTCTTGCGAACACATCGAAGGCGTTTCCAATCGCTATGTCCAACGTCTCACCAAATACTCGGTATCGGCCTTTCTCGAAGACCACTATCTGAGTCGTCCCTCCGCTCACATTCAACACTACAGGGTCAGACGCGCCAGTCGTGTGACGAGCTATCTCTATATGGGCGAGAATATGGTTGACCCCGACCAGTCCAATCCTAAGGAAGCCTGACAATGCTCTCGCGATAGTCGCGCCTGTTCTTAGACAAGGGCCCATCCCAGGACCCATCGAGAAAGCGATGAGATCTATCTCTGAGGCATCTGTTCTGCCGACCCGCAATGTCTCACGAAGAATCTTGCCAGAAACTTCCGAATGGTGCTGGGACGCTTCCCGAGGGTGGATCCCCATCCCTGAAGGAGGGATATATGAATCCTTAACGTTGGCGAGGACTCTTCCACTGGAATCTACCAGCCCCATTCCGAGCGTATGAGCCGTGCTTTCTATGCCAAGGCAAAGAAGTCTCTTCTCGTTCACTTCTCTTTTCTCCCTTGAGCAAGCGTCTCAAATATGGCGGAAGCTGGGATCGCACCAACTCTAGTTATGATAGGCCTATCCCCCTTTGTGAAATCAACGATTGTTGAAGGGTTCCTTCTTCTCAATGTGCCGGCGT
>CAZZFQ010000100.1:0-2971 GCA_964653695.1 uncultured Candidatus Bathyarchaeia archaeon
TACTTCGACAGGATTGGATAGATGCTATAGGTATAGTAGTCGCGTTCGGCTTGAGGATCCTCCTCGAACATGAATGGCCTGCCCAATTCGTCAGCGGCTCCGACCCAGAAACCTCGCTCTGCACGTTCAGGTCTCATTAATACTCCGGCTCGGGGCAAGATTGTGAAAGGCATAAGGTCATATTCGTTGAAGCCTTTGGTTTCGAGGAGCGCTTCGATCTTCGGGCCGCGTAACGAGAAGATCTGCCTCTTCTTCGATCTGATGTGAGAGTCAATCCCGACTCTATCCAATAGCTGGGTGGTCCAGCGGCCTGTTGCCATAACCGTGGTATCAGCGAATAGGTTTCCGCGTTGAGTCTTGACACCGACAACCTTCTTGTCCTGCCAGATTACGGGTTCGCCTGGAATTCCTAGCCTTGTGGTTGGCTCAAGCAACAGATGTTCAACCTTCGTGTTATACGTGATCGTTCCTCCGACCTTTCGAAACTCCTGCTCGTAGAAGTTGACGATCAAATCTGGACTTACAGTGCCGCACTTGATCCCCTGCAAGCCTTTGACGATATTTCCCAGCCCAAGTACACGCGCCTCCTCATCGCTTTCGGTGAAGTCCGTATTCATCTCAGTGATCATGTCCTGCAAATCCGCTTTCTCCCAAATCTTCACCTGAACCCCCTCACTCTTGACGGAATCCACTAGCCCACCGAGCCTTCTGAACTCCTCATCAGTCAGCAGCCACAGATAACCTACAAAGCTAAGATCAAGGTTGAAGCCCAGATCATGTTGGACATGACTATAGAAGTCGAGGCTTGTATCGGCGAGCAGGCGATTCACATCTGAAGTAAATACGTTCCTCACAGCCCCTGCGCTCTTCGCAGTATCTCCTTGGCCAGCGGCAGCCGCCTTGTCTACTACAATGACTTTGAGGTCCGGGTTCTCCAACTTTATGTGATAAGCGCAAGAAAGGCCGATGATACCCGCTCCAACAACTATCAGATCGAACCTCTCATCTGTTCTCTTTGCCGGTCCGACAGACGATGCTCCCATGTGCATAGGTGTGCAGCCAGTTTGCCTAAATCACTTCCTCTGATTCTATTTCTGGAGATACCCTATGACGATCCCTTAAAGACAAGATCCTTATTTGAAATAGTAGGGAAAGCTTCCCGTCGAATAACGAACCGAAATTGTCGTTCAGCAATGAATGATCTGATGGTGAGAAGATATGGTTCTAATCCTTTCAGCCAAAGATCTCAAACGAGTACTAACGATGAGAGAAACCATAGTTGAGGTAGAGGAGGCGTTCAGAGAGCTTGCTTGCGGAACCGCGGTGATGCCGGCGCGAGTGGGGCTCACCGTGTTTAATAAAGCAGGTTGGATTGGGGCTATGCCAGCTTACCTGAGCCGGGCGCGGGCTTTGGCAACAAAGATCGTCACCTCATATGACGCGAACCCTTCAACACATGGCTTGCCGACAGTCATGGCCCTTGTAGTTCTAAACGACCCTGAAACAGGGAGGCCTGAGGCTGTCTTGGAGGGGTCGTTCATTACTGCGATGAGGACTGGGGCTGCAAGTGGAGTTGCCACGAAGTATCTGGCCAGACGCGATGCAAGCGTTGTAGGAATATTCGGTGCCGGAACGCAGGCAAAGACCCAGCTTGAAGCTGTTAAGGAAGTTAGAAATATCCAGTCAGCTCTCGTCTACGATATCGTTCAAGAGAGGGCTAGTCGATTTGCGCAAGAAATGAAGCAAAGAATTGGAATTGAAGTTAGCATGGAGAGCAATCCCAGTCATGTTGTCGGAGAGTCCGACATAGTCGTTACGGCTTCAACATCAAGGACGCCGGTTTTTGGAGGAGATATGTTGAGGAGGGGGACTCACATCAACGCAATTGGCTCCTTCAGACCGGACACACGTGAGCTTGACGATCTCACAATCCGGAGATCGAAGCTTGTCGTGGATTCGTTGGAGGCCTCGCTGCAAGAGGCAGGAGACATTTTGATCCCACTGAAGTCGGGGTCAATACAGAAGGACCATATTCACGCAGAGCTTGGGCAGATTGTCGCCGGCCTGAAGGCTGCCAGAGAAGACGACAATGAGATAACAGTTTTCAAGTCAGTTGGGACGGGGGTACAGGATGCTGCTGCGGCAAACTTAGCCTTCAGGAAGGCCCAGGACGCCAAGATCGGCACAAGGATAGAGCTGGACTGAGATGTCTTACCGGGATGAAGCTTACATACAAAGGATGACAGGATGACCGGAAGGAGATCATGTTGCGAACTCGAAAGAAGGCATGTCTCGCCCTCGGCATTCTCGTTCTTCTGATTCTGGGAATCCTGACGATCTACGTTTCGTTCAGGCCAAGCTCAGTTGTGGCAACCGCGGCTCCCGGTTCAAAGGCCAGTCCAAGTGTGTCTGAGATGACTGTTATCGACACATCTCTGAGTCAAGTTCTTCTCGACGCCCTGGATTTCCGGCAAAGGGGTCGGTTCAACACGACTGCTAAGGCCACATATGGACGATGGTCGGCAGATGTTGAGTATCAGCCACTTTCATGGATGCCAGGAGCAAGGGCCAAGATAACGGCAAGACTCCGCTTCTCCAAAGAACTAGTCACATTGCTCAAAGGGATTTCGCCGAAGATCGACAAACTATGCATCCTAATGACTGCTGAGAGAGATTTCGATTCTATCGGCCTCCAACGTGTACCTTGGCATGAGCGCGTATCGACGCTGCTTACCACGGGAGGCCTTCCGATAGAAGGAGGGGGTAGCTCAGCTGTTTCACGGTTCACTGGCTACCTAGACAGGACACCTTTCGACGTCATGCTCGAAGCGCCAATCACTGCGCTCAGTGAGGAAGATACTGTGCCTGGGTGGTACTTAGGAACAGTGTCTGCGAGTATTGATCTGCCCAAAGATTTGCCACCGGGCATATATCGGCTGAGACTTGACTTCGGATTCGGATCAGGCCAACG
>CAZZFQ010000101.1:0-2781 GCA_964653695.1 uncultured Candidatus Bathyarchaeia archaeon
GAAACCTCGTATTGGGTGACACGAGATACAGGATAGGAAGTCTCAGAGAAGCTCCGCTAAGGAGACTCTGGTTCTCACGCAGATGGATTCCCTTCAGGAAAACCCTCAGCAGATTCAGTATGTTAGGCGTAAAAGACGTGCGCCACCAACCGTGATCTAGAATTTCAGTAGATTTAACAAGCAACCTCAATCGACATTTGCGATACAGACAGGCCGCGCCGCGTTTGCCAGCCAGTGAACACGCAAACCTTAAGTTCAAACCACTCTGAATGGTAAACAGATTCATTATGAAGACATACGGATCGAAGGTTCTCACATTCGAACGCAAACCCACTGTCAGCGGTGGAAACAACGCGGTGGGCGGCGAGATCTTGCCGATCAATAGTCTGCAGCTCCTCCTGGTCAACTTCTGGTGGATCTTCCTGCTGGCGGTCCCTATTCTCCTGTACTGGTTGCTAGCTAGGCATGGAATCAGGATCCCCCCTAGCTTGAGACAGGCACTCAGATTGATTCCGCTAATCGCTCGCGCAGCAGGATAGGGACGGCTGTGGCAAGAAACCTCTATTTGCCACCGTAATGGAGAATAGTCACTCCGCTGAAAGTTTCTGGCAGGTGTCGCTACTGAAGGCCATGTACGTATTTACTCGAAGGAAGATGCTAGGTCTTGTTCTTCTGATCGTAAGCTCTTGGGCGTTAGCGTTATACGCCTTCGTCTATTATAGGTGGGGCGCCAGCGGGCCTTCGTTGATTTCAACACGCCGCTCCGATTCCCCTTATCAGATCATCGAGATACAACCTGGAGTCCTCAAGCTTCCAAGCCCGGTCACAGCTGGAACCATGTCGATTGAAGAGGCAATCTTCAGGCGAAGGTCTAAGAGGGAGTATCTTGACAAGCCTCTGGACGGTTTTCAGCTGTCTCAGTTGTTGTGGGCATCGCAGGGAATAACAGAGCCGAAATCGGGCTTGAGGGTGACTCCTTCAGCGGGAGGCACCTATCCCTTGGAGGTCTATGCTGTAGTTGGAGAGAACTGCGTCAAGGATTTGAGAGCCGGCATCTACAGATACAGTCCGAAAGATCACACGATCGTCCTAGTTGCTTCTGGTGACTTCAGAACTGATCTTTCAGCCGCCGCGCTTAATCAGGAGTGGGTTGCGAAGGCTCGTGTGAACTTTGTTGTCACCGCTGTCTATGAGCGGACGACGCAGGTCTATGGCTCAAGAGGGATCCGATATGTGAACATGGAGGCGGGTCACGTGGGACAGAACGTGTACTTGATAGCCACAGCTATGGGGTTGGGTGGCGTGGTCATAGGAGCATTTCATGATGAACAAGTTCAGAGCGTCCTCAGGCTACCGAAGGACCAAGTTCCCTTATACGTAATACCGGTCGGATATCCCAAGGAGTAACGGACATCAGGACCAAGCAGAACGGGCGTGACATGTCCAAGGCTGAATTCCGGCAACACGGAGATGACTCGGCGCTGGAAGGAGTAACTCGAGTGCGCCTGCTATGTCCAGTTTGCCAAGAAGAAAGCGAGGCAGACGGGTTCGTTTACCGTTGCGAAAAGTGTGACGAGGCGCTTGAGCTTCACTATGACCTAGAAAACCTACAGGGAAAGATCTCCACGCGAACCTTTGAGAGCCGTCCTTGGAATATGTGGCGTTACTCAGAGCTTCTCCCGGTCAACGGGCGTGCAAGAATTTCTTTGGAGGAGGGAGGTACGGCTCTACACCGAAGCAGAAGACTCGAAGAGAGGCTCGGTCTTCAACATCTCTACCTTAAGGATGAGACAAGAAATCCCACGGGCTCCTTCAAGGATAGAGGAAGCAGTGTTGGCGTCTCCAAGGCAGTCGAGTTGAAGGCTGGAGCTGTGGGGTGCGTCTCGACAGGGAACATGGCCGCCTCGATGGCAGCGTATGCAGCGAAGGCCGGGCTGAAGAATCTCGTGTTGATACCGACCGGAACGCCCCCGGAAAAGATGGTCCAGACAATGATCTGCGGATCTGTTCTGATTGCAGTCACAGGAGAGTATCCAGAGACGTATCGGATGGGGCTCGAGGCAAGTGTGAGACATCGCATTTACATGGTTCATTCGGACGCGCCCTTTAGGGTTGAGGGCCAAAAGACTGTCGCCTACGAGATCTGTGAACAGCTAGGGTGGAACGCACCGGACTTTGTGCTTGTCCCCACGAGCAGTGGTGGAAACATCAGCAGCTTGTGGAAGGGATTCAAGGAGATGCATGAGCTTAGACTTGTTGCCCACCTTCCTTCAATGGTCTGCGTTCAAGCAGAGGGATGCTCGCCAATAGTGGCGGCATTCAAGTCAGGAAAGGACACTGTCCAACCATTCGTGAAACTGGATACTCTCGCCCAATCGATTTCGAATCCAGATCCCCCAAGCGGAAAAAGAGTCCTCAGATTGCTCAGGGATTCAAAAGGATTCGCGCTATCAGTGAGTGACCAGGAGATTCTTGAAGCCCAGAGATTGGTCGCAGAAACTGAGGGGCTATTCGTCGAACCAGCCTCAGCATCCACAATCGCACCCTTGGTAAAGTTGTTAGAGAGCGGTATGATCGCGAGATCAGACAACATAGTCTGCGTGCTAACCGGTTCTGGCCTGAAAGATGTCAAAAGTGCGACACATCTGCTAACAAAGCCTCTCGAGATCAGCTCGGCAAGAGAGCTTGAGAACATTCTCAGCCGGACATGACTAATCGACAAGAGCCTACTTGCTGAGGTAGAGTTTCGCAGCCGACTTGAGAGTCTTTGCGATAGATCTC
>CAZZFQ010000102.1:0-2527 GCA_964653695.1 uncultured Candidatus Bathyarchaeia archaeon
TGGGCTAGTTGTCTTCGGTGGCCGACAGGAGGTTCATGGAAGAACTCGCTTCTCTCCTCCAAAGGCCTGTGACAGTTATGACGACGCAAGGCAAGAGCTTCTTTGGAACACTAGTCGGAATAGATACGGACACGCTTAGCATCTGCCTCGCCGACGCCAAAGACGAGACGGGCACACTCATCCATAGACTTTTTCTCAGCGGACAGTCAGTGCAACAGATACAGAGCATCGAGAAGCCTTTCAATCTTCAAGCGTTGGCCGAACGTCTGGAGCGCGTCTTTCCGAATCTAGTTCGAGTTGTTCAGGAAGCCGGAGTCATAGTTGTAATGGACAAGATAAGGCTAACAGAGAAAGGATTGATCGAAGGCTCAGGCCCCGCGGCGGAAAGAGTGAAGAAGGTTTTCGACGAGTTCATGAAGGAAACAAAGTGACTAGACAGGGCCTGGAAAGCGAACGCTAGGCCTCGCCGGAGGCCTCCATTGAGCAAACGAATCCAACAATCGCTTGTTACTCTCAACCGCCTCATCAAGACGCGAATGGTCCACACGCAAGCCCAAGAACTCGCAAATAAATTTCAGCGCCGATCTTGCGGCAGCGACATCGGCGAAAAGCCCGGAAGTTTCAGCCAGGACGCACAGTCCTTTCATCTTTCTTAGTCTTGCTAGTCCTATGAGGAGCCCTGCAACCCCATAGATCTGACCGCGCATTACACCTGCCCCAAGACCCTTTGCCGCATCAAGCGTTTCCTTATCAGATGCAGCACAGAACACCTTCGGTTCAGATGGGTTGAAATCTCTTCTAAGGCCCCCTATAGTCAGGGCAAACTCGGATCCCAGACTTTGGGAAATGTCCAAGATTTGCTTGCAAAGATCATACTGTCCTTTGGGATCACCTGCTTGAGAGTTGCCGAACAGGATTATGAGATCTCTATCCATCGACTCAACCAGAGAATAGTGTAGTTCGTTGGTTGGATGGTGAAAACTCCCTCCGCGAGACGTCAGCGAGAAAGCTTGGAAGGAAGGAGAATGAACCTGACAAAACCTCTTAGCCTTCAGCTCACTGATCAAGTGCAACGCAACGACATTCGCTACGAACCCTATCCCTGGAAGACCCTCGATTAGAACTGGCTTTCTAAGGCAAGGCCTCTCTTCGAGGAAGACCACATTGCTGAACACTTATCTCGCTCTCCAGCGTTCTATGGTGATGAGGCAAATTAAGCATTTCAAGTTCTCAAGATCGTGGAACCATTGACCTTCGAGATTACCCACAAGGATCTCCTGGGGAGGATTGGAACCATAGATACCAAGGGCGGGCAGATCAAGACACCACACCTTCTGCCAGTCGTGAACACTCTAATCCAACCGATAACTCCCAAGGATATGCTCAAAACCTTCAGATGCAACGCCATAATCACGAATGCTTACTTAGTCAAGAGGAATCAGGGACATGAAGCTGTGGCAAAGGGGATACATAGACTTCTCGACTACGACGGCGTCGTAGTCACTGATTCAGGAGCCTACCAGATTTTGGAGTACGGCAACGTAGAACTCCAACCAGAGGAAATAGCCCTATTCCAAGAAGCAATCGGCAGTGACGTTGCGATCATGCTTGATGTTCCAACAGGCTGGGGAGTAAATAGAGCAAGAGCAGAATGGACGGTCAACGAAACTATCAGAAGAGCCGACCTCACCCTAAAGACCATAACCAGATCCGATACTCTCTGGGATGGCCCAATCCAAGGCGGAACCTTCCTTGATCTGGTGGCTATGTCGGCCAAGGAGATGAGTCGACGGCCATTTGCCATTTACTCTCTTGGCAGTCCCACACCAATAATGGAGCGGTACATGTTCGACAGACTTGTCGGTATGATCATGACAGCCAAGATGAACATACCGCTGTCGAAACCTCTACACCTCTTCGGTGCCGGCCACCCATTTATGCTCGCCTTAGCGTCCGCCATGGGCTGCGATCTCTTTGACTCAGCATCCTACGCAATATTCGCCAAGCAAGGCCGATACCTCACAGAAAGCGGAACGCTCAAGTTGAGAGAGATTGAGTACTTTCCCTGCTCATGCCCGACATGTCAGCGACATACACCTAACGAACTGAAAGAACTAAGAAGGCCTGATGCAGAGAAGAAGTTGGCTGAGCACAACCTCTTCGTTTGCCTCGAAGAAATCAGACGCATAAAGCAGGCCATTTTCGAGGGAAGATTGTGGGAACTAGTCGAAGTTCGAGCAAAGTCCCATCCCTCACTCCTTCAGGCCTTGGGGGCCCTCAAGAAATACACCAGATTCATCGAAAACCACAGCCCATCAACAAAGAAGAAAGGTCTACTGTACCTAGGATCCTACGGGCTATCAAGGCCTGAGGTCATACGGCACAGAACGAAGCTGTCCAAGTCCTACTCTCCGCCTAAACGAAGCCGTATTCTGCTGCTACTACCAAACGTTCGCACGAGGCCATATCACACGAGTCCTCAAATAGCTACCCTACGCCCAATCCTCCGGGACAGAAGGATACACAC
>CAZZFQ010000103.1:0-2508 GCA_964653695.1 uncultured Candidatus Bathyarchaeia archaeon
CATGTTTTCAGGCGTAGGATGCTTCTCAATAATCATTGCGAAGCGATCTTCGAAGGCACATGTCTATTCCGCGGATTTGAACCCTTACGCAGTTGAGTATCAACTCAAAAACATCAAATTGAACAAGGTGAAAGGGAGGGTCACAACTGTGTTCGCTGACGCCCGACACGTAGCTGAAAGTCTACTCAAGAGATGCATGCACAGAGTTCTCATGCCTCTCCCAGGGAAAGCATATGCGTGTTTGGATTCTGCCTTGGCAGCAATAGGACCCGAAGGAGGGACCATCCACTACTACGATTCGGAACATGCACGCAAAGATGAAGATCCAGTCGAGAAGGTTGCTTCGAGGATCGCAGGAAATCTCAGCACTCAGTCAAGACCTTTCAGCATAGAGTATGGCAGAGTTGTTCGAACCACAGGGCCGAACTGGTATCAAGTCGTCTTGGACATAAGGATCGAATAGGAGCCAAGTCTTTAACTACCTAGTCAAGATTCATGCCGTTGATTGCGAAACTGGTGTTGATCTGAATGAAGGTGCGGATCGCACAGCCTTATCATGACAAGGAGATTGAGGATTCGGTGCTCTCAGTGCTGCGTTCCGGACGTCTCGTGTCAGGCCCAGCTGTAGAATCACTTGAAAGAGCACTTGCGGAATACCTCGATGTGCAAAACGTGATAGCTGTGAACTCTGGAACAGCAGCTCTCCACCTCAGCTTCCTCAGCTTGAAGATGAGGCCGGGCCAAGAAGTCATCACCACGCCCTTCAGCTTCGCGGCTACTGCTAACACAATCATCCAGTCAGCGGGAAAGCCTGTGTTCGTTGATGTCGACCCTGAAACCTTCAACATCGACGCTCAGCAGATCGAGAAGGCAATAACAAGCAAGACTGCCGGGATAGAGCCGGTTCATGTCTTCGGCCAGCCTGCCGAGATGAAGCACATAGGCGAGATCGCCGAGAAACATGACCTGCGCGTAGTGGAGGATGCGGCAGAAGCAATCGGAGCAGAGTACCATGGCAAGAAGATAGGCAGCACAGACGAATTCGCCTGCTTCAGCACTTACGCCACAAAGAACCTTCACACGGGCGAGGGAGGATTCGTAGCAACAAACGATGACGAAGCAGCCGCTTCGCTCAGGGCCTTACTCAACCAAGGACAGGAGAGCAAGTACCTGCACGTTAGGCTGGGATATAACTACCGGATGACTGAGATTGCTGCCGCAATAGGCAAGGCCCAAATCAAGAAACTTGACCAGCTTACTCAGAGGCGAGTCGAAAACGCAAACCTTCTAACCAGAAAGATCCGTGACCTGCCCGCCCTAATCCCTCAGCGCGTTCTCCCGAACGTCAAACATGTCTACTATCAATACACAGTCGCACTTAGCGAAGAGGCAGGCATAACCAGAGAGGAACTTCGAAGAAGCTTGGCCGCCGCTGGAATAGAGACGGATGTGCACTGGCCGATCCCAATACATCTTCAACCGTGGTATAGAGAGACATTCGGGTACGAGCCCGGTTTGTTCCCTCAGGCTGAAAAGCTGACTCGCACGGTCCTCTCATTGCCTATCCACCCTGCCCTTACTGAAGATCAGATTGACTACGTTTCAGATAGGCTTCATATTGCCCTCAGGTAGCAAGAATTCCATTCTGATCTTCCTCGTCAAACGGACCCCTGCCCCAGTCCTAAAGCGATCTGCTTCAGGATTGGGAAGCCCGCAAATCACTGATCTACGAAGACCTGAAATAGTCTGATCATGAACCGTTCTTACCCGGAAAACTTCACAGTGAATCTCTTGACAAGCCGCAAGAAAGACAGAGATCGCATTCGCAGGGTAAGGGAGATTCTCAAGAGCATTCTGTTCGGCGCCACATTCTTCGATATGACTCAAGATGCCCTGAGAATGAAGTGGTACACGGAACAATCTCTCATGTTGGTTTCGATAGGCGATATGCTAGGCCTCCCAATGGTCTCTTACTACAGGCTGAGGCTTCTCCCTTATTGGATTCACAAGATCCAGATGTGGAAGACAGCGCTTCTCAGAGAGAAAGACATTACAGAGAAGATTCTCTCATAGCAAGGGGTTGGCCAACAGAACAGGGAGAACTTGACCGGTGCCTGAGATGCAGACCGAAACAGGCTCTTTCTGCCGGATAGCCGCGGCTCGACAAAAAGATCGCTCTTGTTCCTTGAGGTCACGTTGAATGTGAAAAGTAGAAATACTGCTATGGACCATGACTTGCTCAACTCAGTGGGATGACGGAAATTTGCCCAATTCAAACGCGAACGAGAAAGGCGAGAAGAAGGAGAGCGAGATCAAGAAAGCGGCGAAGGGGCTGATCTACGGCATGGCCATGCACGGCATGGTCACATACGCACTCAAGACGCGAATGTATCTGGAAAACCTGTTCATGCTGATCACAATGGGAGACATGCTTGGAGTTCCGATACTTCCACCCTACTACAGCTTAAGGCTGCTGCCGTACTCTGTGCCTCATGTAAAGACTTGGAA
>CAZZFQ010000104.1:0-1926 GCA_964653695.1 uncultured Candidatus Bathyarchaeia archaeon
CTTGACTGATGGATTCGTACTCTGCGTACGTCTTGTCAATATCCTCCTGTATCTTACTGAGTTCAGTTTCGGCTGCCTCGCGGTGTTCTTTGATCGAGGAAAGGGCAGATGCAAGCGCTTCCCTCCTCGTTCGTAGAGTCTTTAGTTCAGTTCTGGCTGCCTCCAAGCTCTTCCCAGCTTCATCTAGGCTTCTTTCTCTTCTTGCGATTTCCTGACATACGGTCTCTGACTGGACGCGCGCTTGATCTAGGGTGGAGGCCAATGTCCCAATCGATCTTTCCAAGGAGGAAAGCTTCCCTTCGATGTGAACCTGCTCCTGTTTCAGCTCGTTCAATGGCTTTGTCAAGGCGAGGAGCTCGTTCTCGACCTGAACAAGGTGGCTTGATTTGGCCGAAAGCTTCAGGGAATCTCTTTCTTTCTGCAGTTGCATTAGTTTCGGCCTGGCTTCACTCTGAAGGCTTTTGAGTCGGGAGAGCTCTTCGAGTTCTTTCCCGGTTTCATCCGAGGCTGCCTTGGCTCGTGATCTCGTTGTCTCCAGTGATTTCTTCGCAAGCTGGAAGTTCTCTTGGATCTCTGCTATTTGTCTGGTAGCTCTCTCAATGGCATTTGTGCCTTCGATTTCGGTCTGCTTCAGACCGGAAACCTCCCCCGTCAATCTCTGTATTTCAGCTTCCCCTCGCTCTATCAGTGTCTCCAGAGAACGAAGAGTTTGATCAAGATTCTGTATCGCTGGGGAGGAGGGCACAATGGATGTAAATTCGAATGGTTCCCGGAAGTATCCAGCCTCTATTCCTCCTCCGGGCTCATAGAGATCTCCTGTCAGCACAACGGCTCTGAGTCCTTCAATGGAAGCCAAGAAAGCGGCCTTCTGATCTTCTGCGAGAATCGTATCACCGAAAACAAAGTTCAAGGCAGGCCTGACCTCGTCGGGGCATTCTATGAAGTCCACAAGCCGTCCCACTACGCCAGGCATTCCCAGACAATTCTCAACGGGTTGCATGGGCGAAACGCTGTTTGCCGGGATGATCTTGAGCCTACCGAGTTTTGCCCGCTTCAGGATTTCAGCACAGACCATTGCGGTTTCGACATCTCTGACCACAAGCGCAGTCATCCACCCACCTGATGCAGCTTCCGCAGCTCTCAGGCACCTTTCGTTGATCTTGATAAGGTTCTGAAGCCTCCCGTAGACTCCGACTATCGCTCCTGCTGCTGCCATCTCCTCAATTCTTCTGAGAGCACTCTCTTCCGGAGCCAGTGTCTCAAGAAGCTCCTTCTGAGTTTCGAATTCGGACACAGACAGCCGGGCCTTCTTCGCTATTTCCGCTGCCTCTCTGATTTCTTGCTCCGTTATCTTCAGAAGGAGCCGGTTCTGTTCAAGCTTGCTGATGCCTACTTTGATTCGCTTCTCCTCTTCTGCACGTAGTAAAGTGATCTCGCCCAATCGTGTGTTCATTTCTTCGATGAGTTTCTGATAGTCTGAACATCGCGCCTCCAGAGTCTGTCTCTGATTCTCTAACAACTCAATCTTTGCCGTTTTGCCCGCGATCTGCGTTTCGATACTTGCCAGTGACTTGGAAACGTTCTCCATATCCTGTTCGATGCCCTCGATCTTCGCAGTATTCTCTCCCAGCCTTTCCCTCGTAAGATGAACCTTCTCAGAAAGTGCATCATACTGTTTTTGCTTCTCGCCTACTGACGACAAGATTGCCTGACGTCTTTCCTCAAGGGTCCTTTGCTCCTCTTTCATTTGGTTGAAGGAAGATAGAAGTTGGTCAACATGAAGTTGAAGTGCTTCCTTCTGCCTTTCAAGGGCTCTAAGACTGGTCTGCTCCGATTCGATTTGAGCGGTCAAGCCAGCCGTTGTTGCGTTGGCGTCTCCTATTTTCCTCTCCACTTCAGAAAGCTCGCTGCTTCCTCTGTTAGCCA